>JBNMIE010000039.1:0-20538 GCA_050873125.1 Prevotella sp. | reverse complement strand
TCCTTTATTGTAGTCTAAAAGCACCTTCAATTTAATTGAACGGTTCGTTTCTTTTACCCAAGTATGTTTCCATACTCGCTTCTTGTACTACTTCTCTGTTTATGTAAATCTTTTCAAAGAACTCTTTCTTTATTCGCTCCTGAGCTTGTTTCTCAAAAGCGGATGCAAAGGTATGACTTTTATCCTTACACTCCAAATATTACCTCGAAAAATGTTGTGTATTTAACGTTTGTTTGCATATCTATACGTTAGCAAGGCGCAAGTGTCGGCTATACACCTTATTATATATAGCGTATAGAGTGACTACACAATTGCCCAAAATTGGTCCGGCAGCTTGGGCATCGGTTGCCCACCGCGGTGGCATCCATTGCCCACGGCCTTGTACCATCCGTTAGTTGCCTGTTTGAAGAACCGCACCGCACTCGACAAAAACCTCTGAAAATCGGTTCGGAGAGCCGATCTTATGTAGGATTATGTAGGTTTATGTATGATTCATGTATGATTTTCAGCCCTACATACATTGTCAAACTCCGCATAAACACTGGGGTTGCGAGAGGTTTGTGTAGGTATGTATGATTTTTAGCGGAAAAACTTTTTCCGGGGAAACGAATAAAGACAAAAGCGGCAGACTGTTCACACAGTCTGCCACTCCAATTAATTAATACCTAACTAAAATTTTAAACTATCTGATACAATTAGGTTCTTATGAATCTCTACAACCGACTCGGGGTTGCCCCCGAGCGGATGTAAATCGCGATTACTGAACGTAGTCAGAAGCCTTGTAGACGATGGTCTGCAGGTCTTCCACCTTGTCTTCGCTCTGACCCTCACTGTTGGTGATGGTCGTCTTGTGCTGAAGAACGAGCTTCACGGTGAAGTCTTTCACACCTGTCTTGTTGGCAACAGGGACGATGATCTTCTGGATGATGTCGTTCTTGCTTGCTTCAGTAGCGGCAATCGCATTGAAGTTGGTCTGCATATAGTCTTTCTGACAGAAAGTGAACGGATGAGCCTCGTTCTTGTCCAAGCCGATGGTGACATCAACTGTGTTTGAGAACAAAGTCTGCTGTTCTTCTGTGAGACTGCCTGCATTGTCAAGCACGATATCGCAACGGTACCAGCTCTTGCCGTCGTTTGGATTGTCGGGATCGAGCTCTCTTGAGCAGCTGCTGAAAGAGAAGGTCATAGCGATGAGCGTGATGACTGCGGCTACATATTTCAATATCTTCATAATCTAAATCTTCTTTAAGTGAATGTTCTATTTACTTACCATTAAACAAGCGAGGAGCACCTGCACCACTCTTATAGATATCAGAGTTCTTTACCTGTTCTGTCTGCTTGTAGTAGAGGCCATCGATACCCTTGTCGGTGTGGTGGTCGAGGTGACCTGCCTTATCGCCACAGAAGTGCTGTGGGTTAGGTGATACCATCAAGTCGGTAGCCTTCAATGTAGACTTCTTGACAACCAGTTCCTTAGCTCCACGAGGATAGTATGTCTCGAGATCGTCTGACCATGCCTTCACCCACTTACCAGGAGAGTTGGAAGAAGCGTTGAATGCATTGTTAGAGAATGGCTGGTCGTTGGTGAGGTAAGGATCATCGGTTGTCCAGTTGTCGTGAATATCGAAGACAGCCTTTCCGCTGCCGTCACCACCCTGGATGTTACGAGCGTCCCAACCCATAGCGTTCATCGCACGGTTCACATCTTTCTCATCCTTGGTAAGGATCCAGATGTTTTTGTATACCTTGAACTTAGAACCTCCAGGGATGTAACGTGTGTTCACCCAAGCGGCCTTGTTGCTACGAGTCATGAAGTTGACGAAGGTGTTGTTGTGGATATCGATGTTCCAACGTACGGAAGAATCCCATGTGAGGTTACGGTTGTTATCCGTAATCAATGAGCCCTTAGGACTGTCGTAGAACACGTTGCCACTGATTGTCACGTTCTCAAGGATGTTAGACTTCGGCTTACCTTTGTGGTCGGCGAAGATGTAGCTATAACCACCACCATTGTTGTCATAGTATCCACTGTTGTAGTGTACACAGTCAACCATCTTCAAGTTGTGGATGTAGAAGTCGTTGGAACCCTGGATACGGAAGAATCCACGAACGAGGCCCTGGAATGTACAGTTGTTCATCTCAAGGAGTGTCACGTTGATACCCATACCGTTGGAGTACATGTTCATGAAGTAGTTACCTACCGCACCACCATTGCCCTCAGTCTGGTTACCGAAGTTGGTTGCCAATGGACAATCGAAGTCAAGATCCATGAAGCGTACAGAGTCGATGTCGAGTGTAATGGTAGAATTCTCACCGGCATTAGGCTGACGACCGAGCATGAAGTTGTTGGTCACCAGGTTAGAACCAGATTTCATCATACCACCCAAGAGCACGCGAGCGCGCTTGCCTTTAGCCAAATCCTCAGGATTGGTACGGATGGTCACACCTTTATAGACACTCAAGTTCTGAGTGAAGTGGTAGGTCTTGCCACCCTCAAGGTAGAACACCTGGTTTTCTGCGGTAGTCACATCACTCATATAGTGCTCGAAGATGTTGTCAAGCTTCATAGAGTGATAAGAAGAGATGTCGACGTGTGTCTCGCCTGCAGTACCCTTACTGATGGTGTCAACAGGAGTTTCAACCCACTTGATGAGTTTAGGAGCGCCAGGAGTACCCTTTGTGCTCTTCATTACAGAGTTGTAGCAAGCGTCTACAGGAACCTGGATAGAGCTGTCCCAAGCGTCGATGTTGTAGACTGAATTCTCTGACAGACCGTCAACGGTGAACTCAGCGATGTCATCGTGCCAAGCAGACTCAGGAATGTCGAACTTCACATAAGTAGGATTCACAGTAGCGTTTGGTGTAGACTTTGAAGCAGTGAAGGTCAAGTAGTCAATCTTCAGTCTGTTCTGGTCAGCATCCAAGAAGTGGAAGTGCTCTCTGAAGGTTGGTCTTGGTGACTCGTAAGTCACGTTGCCATTCTTGTCTACCTTTGTGTCATAGTCGCTGCCTGCGATGCTGCGGTTCAGACGTACCTTCATGGAATTCTTGGTGATGTCGCTCACCTGAATCACGAATGGCACTTCATAACGGGCACCCGTCTGGAGGCCGAACCAATCAGCCCACTCACGACCGTTACCATAGCCATACCAATCAGAGTTCTTAGGATCGTTGAGATCGAAAGAGTGAAGGGCACGGATGGCGAAACGATAGTCTGTCTGATAGCTCAAGTGCTCGATGAGCATATCAAACTGCTTGGGATCCTTGATAATCTCGTGGCCGGCAAGTTCCTTGCCATTCACGCCATTCTCCGCCTCAATCCAAGCTTGCTCTCCATTTGACACATAGCTGGAAATAGCCCACTTCACCTCATAGCCGACAGCATCGTCAACGGTGTACCAATAGAGGTGCACACTGTTGAGGTCGGTAACAGTACAGTTGTAGCTGTCGTTGTCTCCTTTACCGGTGTTGTTGTCGCAACGGAAAGTAGGACGGAAGAGCTTGTCTCTGTTGGCCTCTGTGCCCATGCTGTCGTCCGTACAAGCGTAGAACGAGAACATGGTCATCAGTGCCATTGCATATAATAGTATTTTTTTCATTGTATTATTGCCTTTCTTGTTATTAATAGCTTAGTATCCGTAGTAGTTCTTGTAAACGCCATTAGAGCGTGAGATAGCCTCCTGCGGATAGGGGAGCAGATAGCGAACGGCTGGGAGACGGCGGAGGTTGTTCTCCATGTTGTTGTCAACATTGAAGATAACGGTAGAACCGCTATTGTCCACTACGTTAACGTTGCCCAACTCGTCACCACGAACGAATCCGTAAAGTGAGTAGAGCACTTCGTTTCTAAGACCAGACTCATTGCCCCATGCCAATTCCTTGGTACCCCAGACAATCTTCTTGCTGTCCTTATCCTCACCGGAAACGGCATTTTCGGTCACAGCCTCGTAGCGGCTGTCCAAGCCCTGAGCCACCAACCACTTGTCTGGAGCAGTTGCAGTCACGGTGCTTGAGGGAAGACCCCAAGGATTGTAGATGAAGAGCTTGTAGAGACTCTTATTGGGGAAGTTTGGATCGCCCTCTTTATCCTTTGCAAGGAAGTAGTTGAAGGTCATGGATGCAGCGATTTCCTCGTAGCTGACACCATCGTGTCCCTCTACCAAGTCCATGAATGGAGATGCACCTACTTGGTTCTCGGCGATAGCATAGTAACCGAGGAAGGTGTAGAACAAGGTCTCGGCATACATGTTGTTGCGGACGAGGTCCTTCCAACGCATGTTCTCACCAGCGAACTCAAACTTGCGCTCGTCGAGCACAGCCTTGAGGAAGCTCTCCTTGTTGGCAGTCTGAGCAGCTGTCAAATGGTAGTCACCACCATTCTCGAAGGCACGCTTGCGAACCTGCTCAACAGCGTCGATGGCCTCCTGTGTAGGACCATTGTTGACTTCGTTCTCAGCCTCGGCGAACATCAAGAGCACATCGGCATAGCGGATGTAAGCGAAGTTGATACCGGTGTTGTCGGTTGTGGTTTTGCCCAAACCTACGGTATTCCACAACTTAGACCACTTGTTGTTGTACATGGTGTAGTCGATGTTGATGGATGGAACGCCCTTGTTGCTGTAGCCCCAAAGACCTACCACATAGTCGCGGCGAGCGTCGCCGTCGGCAAATGAATAGCCATAGAAGCGAGACACACAAGCATCGGCCTTGGTTTTACCCCAAGCAGAGTTGCCATAGTTGGTGTCAACATTGATGTCGACATCGCTCTTTGGACCCTGGCTGTAACCCCAAGCGCCACTATAGTTCTGAGCGAAAGGAATCTCGAAGATTGGATCGTCACCCTTTGTGGTGATGAAGTTACACTCGTCGATGAACACCTGGCGGAAGCTCTTGTTGAGAGCATGACCACCAGCGTCGATAATCTTCTTGGTGTAGTCACGAGCAATCTTGTAATAGTCCTTGTAGTTGTCTGGACGAGTCATCTTATAGTTCTTGGCGTCGTTCGCATCGTGGTTGAGCGAATAGCCACCAGCCTGCAAGGCGAGACGGGCAATCATCGCATAAGCGGCCTCCTTGGAGATACGCTCTGGAGCGTCGAGTGTCGCATCCTTGTCAGACTTCATATACTCAGCGGCTTCCTCCAAGTCTGCGATAAGCGCATCGCTGACTTTCTGGCGAGGAGTCACCTCAGGACAAAGATTGTCTGTCTTGTCTGTACCCTTGAAGGTGAAAGGAATGTCGCCCCAATAAGAGAGCAACTCATGATAGTACATGGCGCGGATGACCTTTGCCTCACCCATCTTCTGGGTCAAGTCGGTCACGTCTGGCACTTCCACTGTGGTGTTGGCACCGCCGTCCTCACCTGTCTCAATCACAGTTTTCTTCTGCTGAACATAGATTTTGGAATCCTCCAAGCCGTTGATAAACTCGTTGCAGGTCTCCACACCTTCATAAAGGTTGTTCCACAATTTGTTGGTGTTGCCAGCATCTGCACGGTTGTCGAAACGCTGTGGCACATTGCCCGAAGCTGTCTCGCTCGTCTTGGTGACGAAGTCAACGTCGCTGTTCAGCTGGAAAGTGGTATAGAGGCTCTTGCCGAAGGTTTCGCTGGAAAGCAACGACGCATAGACACCATTGAGTGCCTTGTCTACCTCACTCGCATTGTTGTAGACGAGTTCCTTGCTGACTGCGTTGGTTGCCGGGTCAACATCGAGGAAGTCGTTACATGCTGTCAACGACAACACTGCCAGTCCACCGATAAATATTTTGTTGATTTTCATATTATTCAGTTTTCTTTAGTGAATCATTAGAATGTTACGTTGAGACCGAAAGAGAAGGTGCGTGAACGTGGATAGCGGTTGTAGTCCATAGAAGGAGTCAAACCAGACTGCACGTCAACTTCAGGATCGTAGCCAGAGTATTTGGTCAAGATGAAGAGGTTGGAAGCAGAAACGTAAGCGCGGATCTTCTCGATACCAATCTTCTTCATGATAGAACGTGGCAGTGTGTAGCCAATGGTCACGTCGGTACAACGGAGGAATGAACCATCCTCAACGAAGTAGGAGTTCATCACATTGGTGATTACATCTGCAGGGTTCCACAATGTTGCGTTGGCATTGAGGTTTCTGTACATGTCAAGGGCACCTGTGATATAGGTGTTCTTGTACAATGTCTCACCAGCGATGTTGTGGCCGTCGCCGTCCACCATGCCTGCAGGTGCTGTGTAGCGCCAACGGTTGCCGGCGAACTTAGCATATACATTGTAGAAGTCGTTCTGATTCTTGGTTGAAGAAGAGAGAGCGTATGCTGTAGCGTTGTAAACGTCGAAGTCGAGCATATAGGTGAAGTTGGCTGTGAAGTCGAAGTCTTTCCACTGACCGGAGATACCGAAACCACCTTGCCATCTTGGGTTGGTGTTGCCGATAACGGTCATATCCTTCTCGTCAATCTGACCATCACCATTTCTATCCTTCAAGCGAATCTTGCCAGGGAGTGTAGAGTAACCCGAGTTGGAAGAAGCATAGATACCGTTGCCGGTGTTGCCTTCGTAACCGTCGGTTGCTGTACCACCGATGAGCACGCCATTGATAGTGGTCTTCTTGTAAGGAGTAGCGAGGAATCCGTCACCTGCAGGATAAGTGAACTCATCGAAGGTGTAGAGACCATCATACTCAAATCCGTAGAAGAGTCCAAGCTCACCACCTACCTGCATCACGTAGTCTTTGTCCTGTGCAGACTTCCAACGGCTGTTGGAGTTGAAGAGTGGAGAGTTGCCGTCGGTAGCGTTCAGCTTCTTGATGGTCATCTTGTTGTGACCGAGAGTGAAGTTGCCACTGAGGACATAGTCCTTACCGCGGAGGATGTCACCGTTGATGGTGAGTTCCCAACCGTTGTTGGCTACACGACCGATGTTCTGCATCTGCTTGGTGTAACCGGATACACCAGGAATGGTAGAAGAATAAAGGAGGTCACGAGTAGTGTTCCAATAAACTTCAGGAGTGATGTTCAAACGTCCCTTGAAGAGAGAGATATCCATAGCCACGTTGCGGGTGATGGTGGTCTCCCACTTGATGTCCTTGTTAGGATAGTTGGTAGGAATGCCATAATAGAGTTCGCCACCAGCAGTTGTCTCGCCGAAGCCAGGACCGCCTGTTGTTCCTGTAGCATAGAGGAAGCGCCAGAGGTCGTCGCTGATGTTGTTGTTACCGGCAAGACCGTAAGCCACACGGAGTTTCCACTGGTCGATCCACTTGATGTCCTTCATGAAGTTCTCCTTGTTGATGACCCATGCACCAGAGATTGATGGGAAGTAACCCCACTGGTTGCCTGGAGCGAACTTGGTGGAACCATCGGCACGGAATGTACCGGAGATGAGGTAACGGTGGTCGTAGTTGTAAGAAACCTGGCCGAAGAAAGAGGCTGTACGGTTAGGAGTGGAACGCAAGGTATAGGTATCCTCAGCGTAAGGCTGACCGAGAGCCATGTTGTTGAGCGCTGTCTCGGCATTGATATCTGTTGCGAAGAGGTGTGCGCTCTGCTTGTTCTCCTTGTACTGGTTGTGATAGATTTCCTGACCGAGGAGGAACGACATGTTGTTCTTGTCCTTGAAAGTGAAATCGTAAGAAGCGGTGTTGGTCCATGTGTAAGACTCAACGGTGCGCTTGGTGAGCTGGGCTACAGGACGAGACTGGTGCAAAGCCTTCTGGGCTGTGCTGGTCTGCCATCCGTAGAAACGCTGTGTATCACGGAAAGTGATGTTATAGTTACCTTCGCTGCGGAGCACAAGACCCTTGATAGGTGTCCACTTCAAAGCGAACTGGTTCACAATATTATAAGAGTGCTTCTTCTGAGTGTTGGTCTGGATATCGTTGACAGGGTTGGTGAGGAGGAAGTTGCTGGCATCTGCCGCATTCTCCATCTCTTCGTAAGAACCCCAGCCACGGAGACCGGCTGTAGGACGATAGCGGAGCACGTCGATCAAACCACCGGAACCGATGTTGTCACCACCGGCACCCTCATCACGACGATAAGAGATTTTAGGATTGTAGGTGAACTCGAGGTTCTTGGTGATCTTGGTGTTGAGCTTGAGGTTGATGTTGGTACGGCGAACGCCAGAGCCCATAATGATACCCTTGTCCTCAGACTGAGTGAGAGAGAGGTTGAAGCGTGTGCTCTCGTTACCACCACCAACAGTCACGTTGGCTGAATAGTTGAGCGGGTTGTTGCCGAGCACTTCGTCCTGCCAGTCGTTGGTAGCCTCATTCTTATAAAGAGGCAAGTCCTTCGGGTTACCGAAGTTGCCACGGAAAGGCTTAGCCCAAGAAGAGCGGTTGCCGTTGGCGGCAGCACGGTCGTACTGATAGTCTACGAAATCGTAGGTGTTCATGATATCCATCGAACGAGAGAGAGAAGAAACGCTGAGACGGCCGTTGAAGCCTACCTGCACCTTACCTGCCTTGGCAGACTTGGTGGTAACAACAACTACACCGTTACCACCCTTGGCACCATAGATGGCGGTGAGGGAGGCATCCTTCAAAACGTCGATAGAAGCGATATCGGTAGAAGGGATATCGTTGATGTTGTCCACCTGGAATCCATCAACGATGAACAGAGGCTGGTTGCTCTGAGTCACAGACGTAGCACCACGCACGCGGATGTTGATATCTGCACCAGGCTGACCATCGACAGTGGTGATCTGCACACCGGCAATCTTACCCTGCAAAGCTTCTGCAGCTGAAGATACCGGAACGGCAGCAAGTTTGGCACCGCTGACAGAACCCACAGAACCGGTGAGGTCCTTACGAGCCTTGCTGGTGTAACCCACAACCACAACGTCGTCGAGCGTCTGCTTGCTGTCGGCAAGCTTAATGGTCATTGGCTTGTCGGATGCTGTCACTTCCTGTGTCTCCATACCGATGTAGGAGATAACGAGCTTCGCACCCTTGGCAACCTTGATTTGGAAGTTACCATCGAGATCGGAAACGGCATTGGTTTTCTTGCCTTTTTCCTGAATTGTAGCACCGATTACAGGCTCGTCTTGCGAGTCAAAAATCGTACCCTTCACAAGTATGCTTTGGGCAAATGCCCCGCAAACTGGCATCCACAAAAGTAGAAGCAATAAGCATAGCATCTTGGTGAAAGCATTTGTTGTTTTGCTTTTGTTCATGCTAACTTGGTTTTAGTTGAGTTTATAAAAATTTGATAGTACAGTTTCTAAGTTTAGTTAAGCGTCAGGCGGTCGTCGCCAGTTGGTTTTAGTGTTTATTCATATTAACGGCTGCAAAATTAGCTCTTATTATATAATTACACGGGGGAAATTTTATAACTATGAGGTGGAATTTTTGTTTAAACGCCCGTATTTAGCCCATAAACACCACTTTTTTGCCGACAAGCATACAAAAAGGCGGCAATCGCCTCCTTTGCGATTGCCGCCCCAATTATTAATTGTATTTGCAACAATTTTATAAATATTCGTACTATTTGTCGTTATAATGCCCGTCCAACTCAATGACCAAGATACTAATTGTGTCATCATAAACATCATAGACAATCCGCCGATGGGCATCTATATGTCGAGAGTATGTGATGCTGTTTCCGCCCACCAAAGGTTCGGGATGACCTATACCCTCACGAGGATGACAAATCATATCATTGACGATCTTCTTTAATTTCTTGAACAAGTTCGGATTCGACTTCTTCCATTTCAAAATCACCTCTTGGGATTTTGTTGAGTAATCAATCGTGTACATCATAAGGAGTCAAGCCATGCATTCATTTCTTCTGAAGTCTCAAAATGTAGAGTTTGTCCATTCTTATACTCTTCTCGAGCCTGTTCTATCTGTCTCTGAAGTTCAGGAGAGATAGTATTGGCTGGAGTTTCCTTTTTCTGAGGATGCAAGATATTTAGAAGAAGATTCTCTACATAGTTGTTGAGACTACGATTGCTTTCCTTTGCACGCTCTTTCAATTCTTCAAGCAGGGAACTTTGGAACCGAAATGAAGTTGGTATACGTGTTGTTGTTGCCATAGTTGTAATACATTTAAATGCTCTTTGATTGCAAATGTAATACAAAACATTTAAACAACCAAAACAAATGGCCTTTTATTTTGCCTCTACAGCTTCACTAAGTCCACCCATTTCGTTGGCAGCACGAACGGCATACTGCGCCTTGGGATTCTTGATGGAGAATTGGGGCTTGGTGGTGAAGCCAATGACCTTGCCGTTTTGGCATACTGCCCAACAAAGTACTTGGTCATTGTCGGCCCAAGTCAGCTTCTTGCCATTCAGCTTGACATCCGTGGGCAGAGGTGCCTGACGGGTGTAGAGGGTAGGATTCCAATGGTCGTCTCCGCCCATCACCGCCTCAAGGGTGCACTGGGCAGCCTCATCCTTCGAGAGTACAGGATAGTTGTATTCCTTGCGAAGATTGACGGGCTTGCCTGCCTCATCGCGCTTGTCAAAGGCATCGTAGCCTAATTTTCTGCCACTCAAGTCCACAACCTTTCCGTCGACCGTATGAGAGTTGTATTCGGCAAAACGCTTGGGATAGCCACCGCTCATCTCATTCCATCCCACTGCGGATGGGATGATTTCCATCTTGGTATCAATGAAGAGGGCAATAGGTGTGCCCTTACCCCAAGGACGACCGAGAGTGTAGTGCCCATTCAGGTTTTGTTTGGCAGAACCGTCCTTGATGACGCAATCCTTGAAGATGTAGCCATACTTACGGGGAACGGAAGGCACAGCGATATAACCGCCATCACAGAGGAGCAGTTCCACCTTATTATAATATACGTCACCCTTGCCACACAGGAAATCGGTGCGACCACGGAGCACGCCTCCCTCAAAGTAGTAGCGGCTGTTCTCGTTGTGCGACACATAGGTGTCCTGGAATGCCCACAAACACATGTTCTTGCAAATGGTCTTGTCGCCGTTGTCGTTCAAGACGATGTTACGGCCGGTCTTGTCGGGCATGCCGCTCTTCATGGTGAAGTCCTGGAAATAGGTGTTCTTGGCTGTGGTGTCCATATAGAGCACATCTCCCCTACCGATACCTTCCAAGGGGCATTGGGGACCCCACTTGGAATCGACAAAGTTGGTCGGAACGGTGTTGACGAGCACCACCTTGTCGCGGTTCTCGCCGACAATGGACACGTTGGGTGAAGAGAGATAGGTGGTGGCGCTGGGATATTGTTTGCCGTCGGTGCCCTCCACCATCTTCTTCTTGTTGGCAGGAATCACATAGTTGCCCTGCTTGATGAAGATGCGGAAACGCTTGTTTGTGTCCGCCCGCTTGTCGGCGGCGGCAAGAGCGGCCTTGAAATCGCCATTGTCCGGCACCACGAAATCATAGAGTGCCTTGTGTACGGGTTGTGTCTGCGCCAGGCCTTGTGCGGCGGGAGCCAACAGCAACGCCGCCAAGCTTAAATGTTTCAATAACTTGTTGTTCATGTGATAAGTGTTTTTACGAAGAAAAAGAGAAGTCACCGAACGTGTCGACAACTTCTCTTTATAGATTTTTGATGAACTGATTACTTGTTGTGAATCTTCTCGGTGGTGGTAGTGCCGTTGCCGAAGGTGGTGACTTTCATCACAACGCCCTTATAGTCGGCAGACACCTGAACACCCTTCATGTCGAAGTAGCGAACAGACTTCACATTGTTGTCTGTGCCCACTGCGTTGATACCAGTGGAAGAGGATGCAACAGTAGCCTCGCTCAAACCACCCATCTCGTTGGCTGCGCGAACACTCCACTTGGCTGTGGCATCGTCGACAGTATAGGAAGGTTCGGTGGTGAAGGCAGTCACAGAGCCGTTCTTGCAAACAGCCCAGAGGAGCACATATTCACTATTGTCCCAAGTCAGTGTGGAACCTGCGAGCTTCACATTGACAGGAGCGTTAGCCTGCTCTGTGAGTTCTGTAGGATCCCATTCATCATCCTGACCCATCACATCGTGGAGAGTCATGGTCTTCACCTCATCGAGGGTCAGCACAGGGTCGTTAGGATGTGTGGCAGGATATTCCACGCCGTCGGTCTTGTGTGCTCCAAAGAGTTTCTTTCTGCCACTGAGGTCAAGCTGTGTGCCGGAGGTCAGATAAGAGTTGTACTCAGCGAAGCGTGCCGGCCAGCCGCCGCTCATCTCTGCCCAACCCTCGCCATTAGGTGCGGCATCCATCTTGGTGTTGATGTAGCAAGCGATAGGAGTGCCACTGCCCCAAGGACGACCAAGGGTAAACTTCACATCCTTGTTTTCCTTCTTGATATAGCAGTTGTTTAACACATAACCATATTTCTTAGGTTTGGATGGCACAGCAATATAGCCACCCAGAGTCTGCAGGGTCACCTCGTTGTAGAACACATCACCCTTACCGCAGAGGAAGTCTGTACAGCCACGAAGCACGCCACCCTCGAAGTAGAATTTACCACGGTCGCTGTTGGAAACGTATGTGTCCTGATAGCCCCAGAGACGGGCATCCTTGAAGACGGTGCGGTTTGACTGGTCGTTGAGAGCGATGTCACGTCCATGCTTGTCTCCCATAGAAGTCTTGATAGTAAGGTTCTGGAAGTAAGCGTCATGACCACCACTCTTGATGATGAGCACGTCGCCCCTGCCAATACCCTCAAGCGGACAGGAAGGACCATAGCCATTGTCCCAAGTTGCGGCAGGAGTTGTGTTGGTGAGGGTAACACCAGTCATAGACTCGCCGATGAATGATACATAAGGAGCGGTGAGGTAAGAACGAGGATCATCGTATTCCTTGCCATCGCCACCAGTGGTCTTGCCATTGCAGTCGAACACATACTTACCGTTCTTGATGAAGATGCGGAAGCGGTTGGTGGCTTTATCACCACGCTTGTTGGCGGCAGCCAAAGCCTCAGTGATGGTTCCGTCGTCAGGAACAACGAAGTCGTAGAGAGCCTTGGTCACTGCTGGCTTCACCTTGGTCTGGAAGTTGACAGTGATGTCCTTGGCAACGGTATTGTTTGTAAGGTCGCATACAGAACCGGCATAAAGGGTGAACTTATAGTCAGCAGAGTAGTCGAGATTCTTGTACTCGCAGATAACGGTCTTGCCGCTTGCCACTGGCGTCAATGTCAAGTCGCCAAGAGTAGCCTTGGCATTGGCTGTGAGCTTCACTTTCTCGTCGAAGGTGAGCACAATCTTGCCCTTGGCAGAAACGCCCGTTGTCTTATCGGCAGGAATCGTGCTTACGAGCACAGGAGCCGTGCCGTCATCGACGAGCTGCTGAGTGCCGGTGATATAGGTAGCGCCAAGAGCGATACCGTCGTTCTTGGAAGCAGTGCCATCGACAGAAGAGGTCTTGTCGCTTCTCCAACGGAGATAAACCTTGGCCTTGTTGTTTGCCTCGGCCGGCAGTGTGAAGGTAGCGTCGGTCCAGTTCTTGACGCCATCGATTGTGATAGAGCCTAATGATTTCCAGTTTTCGCCGTCGAGAGAATACTCTACGAGTTGACGCTGGTAAGCATTGTAGTTGTATGCCATGGCTGTGGCGACCTTGATATTGGTGAATGCAGTAGCGTTGAATGCGGTCTGCCAGTAGTAGTTACCCACATCGCCATTGCTTGCACCAGAGTGCCAATTGACAGCTGCAGGACGGCCTTCATAGCCACCATTTGCCTGGCTCTTGTCGAGCCAACCTGTCTCTTCGCCAGCCTCATTGCGCATCACAAGGCTTACGGCATCGTTGTCGGCAGCAGCGAAGTCGGCATCACGGCTGACATTGCCTGCCTTGACAAAGTCCCAAGCGACGATGTAGTCAGCGGCAGAATAAGAAGCGGTGAAAGACTTGTTCTCATTCATGATGACAGGCATCTCGGATGCGGTCTCACCATTGTCCCAGTTGGTGAAGGTCATGATGGGGTTGGAAGAGGCGGTGATAGTCACCTTGGTACCTTCCTCATACATGTTCTTGCCATTCACGACGGTTGGAGCTGGAGAGAGGGAAACCATATAGTCGTTGGCGCCACCCTCTACCTTGATGTCCAGAGCATAGGTATTCAACTTCTCGAAGTTGGCGGTCAGCGTCTGGTCTTCAGCAACAGTATACTTAAACTTAGCCTCGGTGGAAACCACGCTGCCACTCTTGTCGGTCCAGTTGACAAACTTATAACCGAAGTTCTTGGCTGCGGTGAGTGTCACCTCGTCGTTCTCGATATATTCCTCAGAGTTAGGATAGATGGAAACCTTGCCACCCTCAGCAGGAGCGGAAGCCAGTTCCACCTTATATGTATTAACAGCCTCAACTGTGCCGTTAACCGTACCGTCGATAGTCACTTCACCGAAAGCAGCGTCCTTATTACCTGCTACACCGACAGTGGTAGTGAGATAGAAACCATCTTCTCCTGCCAGTTTGGCTTGCTGGTCTGCAGTGAGTGTAATCTCATACATATAGACAGCCTGGGAGTCATAACCCTTGCTGGAAGAACCTTTGCCTTGACGCCAAGCTGTGTAAGTGCCGAGGTCTACAGATTCACCATTCTGCTTGTGAGCGGAAACCTTCACACCTTTCTCCGCATCGGTGCCACAACGGTTGATGTAGCCCTTCACCTTGGTCGGAGTGAAAGTCAAGCCCTTGGCAGGACGAACGAACCAGTTGAGATCCTTGGTTGTGCCGGCAGGCTTAAACTTGAGAGCCTTGACGCCTGTAGAAGAGCCGTCGGTCTTGGTGATATCCGCTGTACCGGAGATGGTACAGTCACCATAATCGAAAGCGATGGTGCTGAAAGCATCCTTAGGTTCTTTTGTATTAGCGCCAGGATTGCTCTGGTCGCTCATGGCAAACACCACCTGAGTGGGTTCGTTGGTATAGGTCTTGCCACCCTCGCTCTGCACGACAGGAAGTTCTGCCTTGACATAGCGATAGTATGAGCCATTACCAATCACGATGTCGATGGTCTCAGCCTTGCTGCCTACGGTATACGTGATGGTGTTGCCGTTGGCAGTATAGTCGGTCTGGCCGTCTATGGTTGTCGTAGTCGGTGCGGAATAAGCTTCAAGAGAAACGGTAGCACCCTTGCATGAAGGGATGGTGAGCTTGGTGCCGCCATTCATCTGGCACCAATCTGTCCAATTGCCGTTGGCAATCTTACCGCCATTGTTCGTATCGAAGTCGAGCTTCACATCGATTTTTGTTCCATCGACATCAGCTTGTGTAACATAAATACCTTGCTTGTTTTGGTAAGAGAGAAGAGGAGCGCCATTCTTGCGCTGGAAGTCAAAAAGAAGGGTCACAGGCGCCGTGCGGTCTGCGAGGGCCTTTGCGTTGTCTGTGAAAACAGGAGTAAGTTTCAACTCGGAAGAAGGAACAGTGATTTCCTCACCGGGCTTATAGTTCTTGGTGCCGTCAGACCATGCGGTGAGCGTCTTGCCCGCCACATAAAGTGTATGGTTGACGGGGATGGTGTATTTGGAACCCACCTCCGCTTTTTCGGTTGCTGGCAAAACGCCCTCGGGTGTGATGTCGGCAAGACCATAGACGATGTTCACTTCCTCTTTCAAGTCGGCCGGATTGGCTGCCTCAACAGCGAAATAAGGAACATAGCTACCGCCGGAAATGGTCAGCGTGGTGGCTTCTGTGCCTTTATAGTAGCAAGACACCACATTGTTTGCCTTGTCACCATGATAGCACTTGTCAATGTTGGTGTTCATCGTAGCCACTTCGGTGCCGGCAGCGTTCTTGACCGACACGTTGCCGCCCCATGCGCAAGAGCCGAAAGTGATTTTCACCGGTCCTGTCACAGGAACAGTAGCAGAGAAGTTCTGCATACCGTGATCGGCGGAATGGAACTTGCCAGTGATGACAGCATTGGCATTCGCCGCGTCTGCCGCCACTCGGCTCACGGTGCCGTCTGCTGCGACAGCGACACCAAAGGTGACACTTGACTTTGCGGTCTGCTCCTCAGCAGTGAGAAGTCCTCCGTTTGTCAAATCCACCTTAATGTCTCGGAAATCAGCCCTTGCCACTATCGCAGTGAACAAGAACAGACAGAGAATTCCGAGCCTTGAGATTAGTTTTGATTTGTACATAAATGTTGATTGTTGATTAAATGTTATTTGATAATTATCTTCTTTCCGTTCTTGATGGCAACACCCTTATAGTCTTTTGCAACCTGCTTGCCGTCAAGGGTATAAACCTTTCCGTCCTTGTTCTTGTCTGCGGGAATGTTCTTGATGCCAGTGGCAGAAACAGTGTATATTTTAAAATTAGCTACAACTTGTGCGCCATTGAATTTAAATGGCAATGTTCCTGTTGTGGGAGTTGCAAGTTCAATTGTATATGTTTTGTTTTCATTCCCTGCACGAGAAGGAAAGACATATTCTGACGTTCCAAATTCTTGCTCACCTAAGTTTTGTAAATAAGCATCATTATTGTCATCATTACCATAACCTTGAATTTCTACTTTAGTCACAGCTAATCCTGAAGGAATATTAATCGTAAAATCAACTCCTCTTGAATATTTAATACCTGCCATTCCACAACTTTTTCCTTCAGCATAACCTTTAGATGACGTAATACTAAAGCCATTGGAGAAAGTCCAATTGTCATTGGATGTATCTTGATTCAATTCATATTCAGCTGCAACTTGTTCTTCCTCTTCATCGATGGTCCCCTCAAATGTTCCGCCCTCGTTCTGCTTGGTGGTGATATCCTCCACGAGGCTATTGAGATAAACCTCAAGGTTGGTGTAGCCATCGGCATTCTTCTCCTTGCCGTCAGCGGCATCGTTAGGATTCAGTCCATGGCCTTTCTCCCATTCGTCTGGAATACCGTCACCATCGGTGTCGGCAGGTGCTGCGGCTGTGGCCTTCAGCACGGGATACGGATCAGCACTGCCCGACACATTGTCGTAGGGTGTGTTGACAAATCCCTGATCAAGACCCGAACCTGTATGGCTGGCTTTTCCGTTTCGGGTGTCGCTCACCATCATCTCGTCGAAAGAGTCACGATAGTTGGACGCTCCGACATAGTCGAGCACCCTGGCATAAGCCACCTCGGCAGACTGTGTGGTCACTCCCGTGAAAGCCATCGGAGTGGTCAAGCGGATGGCATCGTCACCCGGATAGGTCTTGTCGTTGCCATTCTTGTCTATCTGTTCTGCCACGCCATATCTGAAATTGTCCTTGGTCATATAGGCATAGTCGGGATTGACATTTCCATTCACATAGAACTTGCCCCAGACATGGAGCATCTTGGCCCATCCGTTCCAAGACACAGCTACCGATTTACCATTTACTGTGAAGGTGTTGTCCGCCATGTTGATGGGATATCGGGATGATCCGACGATGACATAGTTGGTCGTTCCATCGCTGGATCCATAGACATCGTCCTTGCTGAAGGACTTACCCGTCGCGGCATTATAGCTTTTGGCGATGGCGTCCTTGTTCAAGCAATAGTCCACAGTACGGATGCCCGGAGCTGCCAAACGATACTTGATAGCGCCCTTCTTTGCATTGGTGCCAGGACCCGGCTTATAATAGTTGTTGACGATATTCACGTTCATGCCTTCACCGCCATAGCAGCCGTTGCCGCTCCAGTTGTAGAAGACATTGTTGCGCATGTCAAGACGCTCGTCGGTCTGCGTGGTCTGACGGGGGCCAAGGCGAGGCACACGGCTGACATGATGCGCCATCAGATTGTGGTGATAGGTGACACCGGAGCCTCCCCAGTTGCCGCCATAACCATGAGCGCCCTTGCTGTGTCCTGAGTTGACAAGGCTCTGGGCAATGAGACACCACTGCACAGTGAGGTTCTGACTGCCATAGATGGAGCAGCACTCGTCGATGCTCCAACTGATGGAGCAGTGGTCCACCATGATGTCTTTCTGGTCCATGGCACCCAAGCCATCCCAACCGTCGGCACCATTCAGCGTCACGTTCTTATTGCCCACACGGAAGCGCAAGTAGCGGAGAATCACATTGTTGGAATGGATGGACACAGGATAGTCTGCCAGGCAAATTCCACCAGGAGAGGTCTGTCCGGCAACCGTCACATTGCCCTTTCCTATGTTCAAGGATGATGTGAGATGGATGGTGCCCGCCACATCGAACACGATGGTACGCGCTCCATTCTGGTTCAGTGCCCAACGCAGTGTGCCGGCAGAACCGTCATCCGCCAATGAGGTGACATGATATACAGCGCCGCCACGTCCGCCTGTGACATAACGGCCAAAACCTTCCGCACCGGGAAAGGCTGGAGTTTTCTCTCTTGTGTCGGCTAACGCCGGAAACATTGCTGAAGAAAGGAGCAATGCACATGTGATTTGCTTAAAATTCATATTGGTTTTAGTACTAAATTGTTTCTCTCCGCAAATTTACAAGGTAAAGGGGGTAACAAGGGGGAATATTTTTCTGTAATTGGGGATATTTTCAAAAGAAGGTGCATTTTACTGCACCTTCTTTAAACTTTTCAGGTAAGAGACCAGTTTTTCCACAGCCTTGGCACGATGGGAGATGTGGTTCTTCACATCCATGCCCAATTCGGCAAATGTCTTGTCGTAGCCCTTGGGCATGAAGATGGGATCGTAGCCGAAGCCGCTGTCGCCACGTTTCTCACGGATGATCTCGCCCTCCACCTTTCCTTCAAAGAAGGTCACGATGTCGTCGGGATGGTTGCGTATCAAAGCGATGACTGTGCGGAACTGCGCCTTGCGGTTGTCGTTGTCGCCCAACTTGGCAAGCAACTTGCGCATGTTGGCCTCGCTGTCATGGTCTGTGCCCTCGGCATAGCGGGCTGAGTGGACACCTGGCTCACCGCCCAAAGCCTCCACCTCCAAGCCTGTGTCGTCGGCGAAGACCACCATGCCATAGCGCTTGGATATGTATTGTGCCTTTTGCAGGGCGTTGCCCTCCAGGGTGTCGGAAGTCTCAGGAATGTCGGCGTGGCAATCGATGTCGTTCAGCGACAACACTTCAAACTCATCGCCAAGAATGCTGCGGATTTCCGACAGCTTGTTCTTATTGTTTGTTGCGAATACTATTTTCATCTTTTTTCTTCTTCTATTTTAGGTCTTCTTGTTCCTCGACCGGAACATGCTTTGCCAAATTCTTGCGGTGCTTTTTGGATATCTTCACCCGAATAGGGTCGAAGCCCTCGCCAAAGACACCGATGACGGAACTCTGGCTGACGAAAGCGTTCGGGTCGATAATCTTGATGAGACGGAAGATATTCACACTCTCGCGTTTCTTCGCAAGAATACAAAGCACCTTCATCTCCTGCCCCGTATACCATCCATGACCGTCGAGAATGGTCACACCATGATCCATGCGGGTGGCGATGGCATCGGCTATCTCCATGTATTTCTTCGAGAAAATCATAAACTGCACCGACTCACGACGGGCATTCATCACATAGTCGAGAACAAAGTTCTCCACAATCATGGCACTGAAACCGAAAATCATCATCCGCAAGCCCTGGTCGAAGCCATACTTGGTGCTGAACACGGGAAGCGAACTGCCAATGATGCAGATATCGATGGATATCAGCACATTGCCCAACGAGATGTTGTGATATTTGTTGACAATGGCGGCAATGATATCCGTGCCGCCCGTACTGCCATTGTTGAGGAAGACGACAGCCAAAGCCGTGCCTGTGAATGCCGTTCCGATGAGCAACGACATGAAAGGGTTGTCAGGACCAAGCACCTGAATGAACGTTCCATCAGGGCGCATCATCAGCTTTTGCGCCAACCACAAGAGGAAGGAGAGCATGAAAATGGCATAGATGGTCTTCATCATGAATTTGAGTCCGAGCACCTTCAGCGCCACCACCAGCAAAGCGAAGTTGATGATGAAGTAAGACAGATAGATCGGTATGCCCGTGCCATAGAATATGATGGCGGCGATACCCGTCACACCTCCAGTCACTATCGAGTATGGCAACATCCATACTGTCCATCCGAATGTGTAGAGAATCAAGCCAAACGTTATCATCAGATAATCCTTGATCTCATTCCATAATACCTGGTTCTTGAACATATAGTCTATATAATAATGTGTAAACTTGTATAAAGCCATGATGAGGACGCATCAAGACACGCCCTCATCATGATAGAGTGGGATTATTTCAACACAATGTTGACAATCTTCTTCGGAACGATAATCACCTTGACCACGTTCTTGCCTTCCATATAGTGCTTGGCACGGTCGTCTGCCAACACGGTTGCCTGGATGGTCTGGTTGTCGGCATCGGCAGGGAACTGCATCTGGAAACGTGCCTTGCCGTTGAACGAGATGGTGAGCTGCATCTGGCTCTCCACGAGATATTTCTCCTCCCATTTCGGCCACTGGGCATCACAAACGCTGCCCTCGCCGCCAAGACGCTGCCAAAGTTCTTCGGCGATATGCGGAGCGAAGGGCGCGATGAGCACCACGATGTCGGTGAGCAACTGCTTGTTGTGGCACTTGAGCTGCTGCAGTTCGTTGACGCAAATCATGAAGGCGGAGATAGAGGTGTTGTAGGAGAACTTCTCGATGTCCTCGCTCACCTTCTTGATGAGCTTATGCACACTCTTCAAC
>JBNMIE010000038.1:0-20678 GCA_050873125.1 Prevotella sp. | reverse complement strand
TAGACTAAGAAAATGGCAGTGATACCCTATTTAGACGTGCAGAATGTGTCGAAGGCTTTCGGCGCCCATGTGCTGTTCCGCAATCTCAGTTTCAGTGTGAGCGAGGGACAGAAGGTGGGCTTGGTGGCTCAGAATGGCACAGGCAAGTCGACACTCCTTTCCGTGCTCACCGGCAAGGAAGGCAAAGACTCCGGTGAGATTATCTATAAGAAAGATTTGCGCGTTGGCATGCTCGAGCAGCAACCGCATTTCGATCCTGCCGAGAGTGTGCTCGACGCCTGCTTCAACCACCATGGCAACGAAGAACTGGTGCTGAAGGCAAAGCAGATTCTCACCCAACTCAAGATACAAAACCTCGACCAGCCCATGGGCGAACTCAGCGGCGGACAGCAAAAGCGTGTCGCCCTCGCCAATGTGCTCATCACCGAGCCTGACCTGCTCATCCTCGACGAGCCCACCAATCATCTTGACCTGGAAATGATCGAGTGGCTGGAAGGTTTTCTCAACCGGGGCAACCGCACCCTGCTGATGGTCACCCACGACCGGTTCTTTCTCGACCGCGTGTGCAACGTCATCCTTGAACTTGACGACAAGACCATCTACACCTATCGTGGCAACTACAGCTACTATCTTCAGAAACGGCAGGAACGCATCGATGTGCAGCGCGCCGAAATACAGCGTGCCAACAACCTCTACCGTAAGGAGCTGGACTGGATGCGCCGTCAACCGCAAGCCCGTGGCCACAAGGCCCGCTATCGTGAAGAAGCCTTCTACGGACTGGAGCAGAAAGCCAAGCAGCGCATCGAGGAACGGCAAGTGCGACTGAAGGCACGGGGCGTCTATATAGGCAACAAAATCTTTGAGTGCCAATACGTGTCAAAGGCTTTCGGAGACAAGGTCATCCTGAAAGACTTCTATTACAATTTCGCCCGCTTTGAGAAAATGGGCATCGTGGGCAACAACGGTACGGGAAAGTCCACTTTCGTGAAGATGCTTCTCGGCAAGGTTGCGCCCGACAGCGGGCAGTTTGACATCGGCGAGACCGTCCGCTTCGGCTATTTCTCCCAGGATGGCATGAATTTCCGCGAGGACCAGAAGGTGATAGATGCCGTGACCGACATCGCTGAATATGTGGATTTGGGTGGCGGAAAGCATCTGACCGCCTCGCAGTTGTTGCAGCATTTCCTCTTCACTCCCGAGGAGCAGCACAACTATATCGCCAAGCTCAGTGGCGGAGAGCGTCGCAAGCTCTACCTCTGTACCGTGCTCATGCAGAATCCCAACTTCCTCGTGCTCGACGAGCCGACCAACGACCTCGACATCCAAACCCTGCAAATCCTCGAGGAATACTTGGAGGATTTCCCCGGATGCGTGATTGTGGTGAGCCACGACCGCTATTTCATGGACAAGGTGGTGGACCATCTGCTCGTGTTCAAAGGCAATGGCGACGTGAAAGACTTCCCCGGCAACTACACCCAATATCGGGAGTGGAGCCGGTTGGAGAGCAAGGCGCAAGCCGAGGCCAAACCCCAGCAGACTGCGGAACAAAACAAGAAGAAAGACTACCACAACGACACTCGGAGAAAACTGTCGTATAAGGAAAAGATGGAACTCCAACAACTGGAGCGCGACATCAAGAGCCTTACCGAAGAGCAGAAGACGCTTGAGGCGGAACTCTGTTCGGGCACACTCTCTGTAGACCAACTGACAGAGAAGAGCCGACGGCTTCCTATACTGAAGGAAGAACTCGACGAGAAAGAAATGCGGTGGTTGGAGTTGAGCGAGATAGAATAAAGAAAACTATGCCAAGAAAGAAAATCAATTGGGGAATCATCGGTTGTGGAGAAGTGACCGAGAGAAAGAGTGGCCCTGCCTTCGACGAGGTGGAGGGCTCTCATGTCGTGGCTGTGATGAGCCGCAAGGAGCAGATAGCCCGTTCCTATGCCGAGCGCAATCACATCGCCAAATGGTATACCGACGCGCAGGAACTCATCGACGATCCCGACATCAATGCCGTCTATGTGGCTTCGCCACCCTCCACCCATGCCACCTATGCCATCATGTCGATGAAGGCGGGCAAACCTGTCTACGTGGAGAAACCGCTTGCCGCCTCCTATGAAGACTGCATCCGCATCAACCGCGTGAGCGAGCAGACCGGCGTGCCTTGCTTCGTGGCCTACTATCGGCGCTATCTTCCCTATTTCCAGAAAGTGAAGGAAATCGTGGACAGCGGCCAAATAGGCAAGGTGATGAATGTGCAGTTGCGCTTCTCCTGTCCACCGCGCGATTTGGACTCCAATGCCCACACCGACATGCCGTGGCGCCTTCAGGCCAACAGCGATGGCGAGGGATATTTCTACGACCTTGCCCCACACCAGCTCGACCTCATCCAGTATATCTTTGGCGTCATCGTCGAGGCCAACGGCATCTGTGCCAACCGTGAGGGATTCTATCAAAACGCCGACAATGTGAGTGCGTGCTTCCGCTTTGAAAACGGACTGCCCGGCTCTGCCTCGTGGTGCTTCGTGGGTCATCCTTCGTCCAAGGACGACCGTATTGAGGTGGTGGGCGACCAGGGAATGGTTAATTTCTCGGTATACACCTACAATCCAATCCACCTCTACACCAGCGAGGGTTCCCGCTACATCGAGGTGCCCAATCCATCCTATGTGCAGCTGCCCATCATCCGTTCCGTCATCGAGAGTCTCCAGGGCATCGGCGACTGCGACTGCACAGCCGTGTCGGCAACGCCTGTCAACTGGGTGATGGACCGCATCTTGGGTAAGTTCTGATCATTTACGACCACACATACATGATAAAAAGAATTCTGATATCTTTCTTTGTCCTCTTGTCCTGCCACGCCTCCGGGGTGTTGGCAGCAGATTCTTTGTGTGTGGATATGGCTAACAGAGAGTTGGCGGCAGACACTTTGTCCGTTTCGCCCCAACCCCGGAAAAGGGGCTTCTGGAGAGGCATCGGACGGGGACTCTACAGTGTGGTCAAGGCGTTCAATGCGATGGACACGGCCTACATCGAGCCACAGCACTATAACTACACGCTGATGCTCCAGCAGACCACCACCTACGAGATGTATACCCTCCGCAGCAAGAACGGACAGGAAATCATCTTCTCGCCCGACATCGGTGTCAAGCTCGGCCCTTATTTCGGTTGGCGTTGGCTCTTCCTGGGCTATACGGTAGACCTCCGAGCCTTGCATCACAGAGACAACCAGACCGCCAAGAAGGAGTTTGACTTGAGCCTCTACAGTTCCACCATTGGCATCGACCTCTTCTGGCGGGAGACGGGTAACAACTATCACATCAAGAGCGTCACACTCAACGACGACGACTCCTGGCACACCTTGCACAGCCTGCCTTTTTCGGGTCTCAACGTGAGCATTAAAGGCTTCAATCTCTACTACATCTTCAACCACAAGCGCTTCTCCTATCCAGCCGCTTTCAGTCAGAGCACATGTCAAAAGCGCAGTTGCGGTTCGGCGTTGTTGGGCATCGGCTATACCCACCAGTCGCTCAAGCTCGACCATGAGGAATTGGAGGATGTGCTCAGTCAGCGGCTCGAAGACCAGGACTTCGCCCTTGACGATGAACTGAAGTTCAACCGCGTGAAATACACCGACTATTCCATTTCCGGAGGCTACGCCTACAATTGGGTGTTTGCCCGCAACTGGCTCTTTGCCGCCTCGCTTTCCGCCGCCTTGAGCTACAAGCAGTCTACGGGTGAGCGCGACAAGGACGAGCATTTCTCTTTCCGCGATTTCAAGTTTCTCGGCTTCAACCTTGATGGAGTGGGGCGCTTCGGCATGGTGTGGAACAACACCCGATGGTATGCCGGGTGGAGTGCGATTGTGCATACATACAATTATCACAAGACGCAGTTCTCCGCCAACAACACCCTTGGCAGTCTCAACATCTATTTCGGTTGGAACTTCGACAAACGATAACTATCCATACGATGAAAACATTAGGAAAAATACATACCCTGTTTCTCTCCTTGGCGCTCTTTTCCAGTTGCGCCAAGGGTAAAGTCAACACACTGCCTGCCACCAGTCCTTCAGACTCAGCCAAGGCAGACAGCATCGTCACACTATCCTCGTCTGCGGCAGACCGGGGCATTGCGCTCCGCAACCAGAAAATGCTCGCCGACGCCCGCTATATCCATGCCGACAGCGTGCGCATCGAGCAGTTGCTCACGGCTGCGCGCACCCAACCCGATTCCACCAACTGGATGCTCTATTTCGGCCGGCAGTTTATCGGCGTCCCTTATGTGGGCAAGACCCTCGACCGGGAGATGGAGGAGCACCTTGTGGTGAACACCCGGGAGTTGGACTGCACCACCTTTGTGGAAACAGTGTTGGCGCTTGACCAGTGCAT
The DNA here is from genome assembly GCA_050873125.1 of Prevotella sp. GTDB lineage: Bacteria > Bacteroidota > Bacteroidia > Bacteroidales > Bacteroidaceae > Prevotella. The sequence goes on along the minus strand of JBNMIE010000038.1, from coordinate 16,287 downwards.
GCGCCACCGTACCTACACCTTTACCGACTTCCTCTACGAGTTGCGCCGCATCCGTTATCTCGACGGAGAGATGGCCTATACCAACCGGCAGCACTATTTCACGGTTTGGATGGACAACAATCAGAAGATGGATATCGTGGAGGACATCCAAGGTCCAAATCCTCCCTTCACCGCCGTCCAGCATCTGCAGGTCAACTGGATGACCACTCACACCAAGGACTATCCGCAGCTTGTAGCGCATCCGGAATGGGTCGGCGGCATCCGGAAAATGGAAAAATCCATCACGGGTGGCAAGCGCCGCTACATCCCGAAGGGTCAGATTGCCAACAATCGCCTGTTTCGCCAGACCATCCATGACGGCGACATCCTGGTCATCCTCACTTCCAAACAGGGACTTGACACCTCGCACATAGGCATTGCCGCCTGGCACAAGGATGGCTTGCATCTGCTCAACGCCTCCTATCTGCGCCACAAGGTAGTGGAAGAACCTAAAACACTTTATCAGTATATGCAGGGGCAACGTTCCCAAACCGGCATCCGTGTGTGCCGGGCAAGAAAATGAACAAGTGAAAGTTCCTGCAGTATAAAAACGAAAAACCACTCAGAGGCTATGAGGAAACAGAGAAACATAGCCCTGAGTGGTTTGCTATAACGTCTTGTGTAATCTATACTCAATGTTTAAATATCCACAAAACTGCGAATCGAAAGGATATATCTGAGAATTATTTCTTCAATACCTTCATGACCTTGCCGCCTTTCACGACAATGTTCACACCCTGCTGCATGCGGTCGGAGCGCACACCGTTCATCTGATAGATGCCGTCGGCACCCTGCTTGTCAGCAGACACGCCGTTGATGCCCGTGGTGCTCTTGGTGAGTTTGATGGCGAAGTCGGCACCATAATATTCTGTGTAGCCACCGGCACCCCAACAGCGGAAGTTCTTGACCTTGATTTCCGAACCGTCAACAAAACTTTCGTCGGTCTTCACATCGAAGCTGCAGAGGCTTCCCTCATGGTCGCTGAACGCATCCGGCTCGTCGTAATCCTTCAGATTAATCGTGACAAGATGGTTCTTGATGTTGATCTTGTGGTTAGGCTCGAGTGTGCCTACCTTTGCCGAATTGTCTACGATGGCGACACCCTGGGGCAGTTCCACATTGAAAGCCGCACCGCGCATGATGGACTTGGCGAAGGCCATGTTGAATGTGACAGTAAGGTTTTCACCGGCTGTGAGGGCGGGAGCCGTGGCACCAATGGTGACCTGATTCTCCACATCCACCACTTTCGACTGCACATCGGCAGGCTTTACTACCGGTTGGTTGGGCACATTCAGCTGTGTGCGGCTCAGCGTTACGGCATTGTTGCCGGCGTAATTGTCAGCCACATTCACGTCGAATGTGAACACATCACCCGTTCCGGCCTTCACTTCCGCGCCAAAGCCGACCATGGTCGCGGTCTTCTCATCTATCTTGCTGAGGATGAGCGTCATGCCATCCGTGCGTTCCGTCTTGCTGATGTTGAATCGGCTGGCATTGCTGGGCTTTTCTATGAAGGTGAGACCCTGGGGCAGCGAGATGCGTGTCTGGAGTCCGTTCACGACATCACTGTTGGTCAGCCCGACGGCAATGGTGGCTTTTTCGCCAGGCTTGAGGAACGTCACAGCCTTCAGTGTTAGTTCTTGTGCCATTGTGCTTGCACTTGCCATGAAGAACATGGCCAATGCAAAAAGGCAACTATTAAGTTTTGTATATTTCATAATCACGAATTAGAAAATTTATTATGTGTCATCGCAGTCTTTCCAAAGGAAGGCTCCTTGACGAGAAGGAGGCCTTCCATTTGAGAATAACTATGATTTTTTACTTAGAAAGATACTTCAGATAAGCATCAAGGAACTTGTAGAAGGTGGTGCCGTCGCCACTGTTCTGGAATTCAGCATCGGCATCCACAAGATCCTTCACGTCTACCTCGCCGTCGCCATTATAGTCGAGGTCGGCACTCTTGGCCTCTTCGGCAGCCCATGCGAGAGCGGCCTTGATCTCCTGCGAAGCGTTGGTCAAACCCTGCTTCAGGTTCTTACCCTCGGTATAGTTGTCTGCCAGGATGAGGTCTTTGTTTGCCGTCTCGATAGCTGTCTTGGCTGTCTTGAGCGTGCTCTCGGCAGCGTTGAGCAACTTGGCGGCGCCATCTTGGATGGTCTCGTTGTAAGCCTTGATGGCCTCGCGGGCATTGGTCAGCTCAGCCTCAACCACCTTGATGTCGTTGTCGGCAGTGGTCATCGCAGCCTTGTTCTTCAGAATCTCTGGATAGTTGCGTATCTCGTACAGACCAGCCTTGAAGTCATCGATCTTCTGTGAAATAGCCTTGTTCAACTCTTCGTTGGTGGCGTTGATTGGGTTGGTGCCCTTCTCGAGTGTGGTGTATGCGCCATCCTCAGTGCAGCCGTCCACGTTCTTCTTGCCGTCAAACAGTTTGTTGAGTTCTTTCAGGCGTGCTGTGACGTCAAAGCCAGTGGTGTTGTACTCCTTGGCTGCCTTGTCGATTTTCTCTTGATAGACACTTGTCTCGGCTTTCACCACGTTCCAGTCAATCTTCTGCTCGTAGATGGCAGCGTAGAGATTCTTGTAGGCATCCTTCTCCTTGTTGAGCTCGTCAACGGCAGGTTTCACCTTCGCGAAGATAGCCTCAACATCAGCCACCTGGTCGGCAAGCTTCTGCTTCTCGATGTCCACCTGTGCGATGTCGTCGACATAGCCCTTGTTGATGGTCTCTTTCGCCTCGCCGATATAGCCGGCACCCTTGTTGTTGGCGTCCTTGAAGGCTATCTTCTCAAACTCTTTCTGGAAGAGGGCCACAGCCTCGGCGCTCATATACTCATGCTTGGCGCCGCACCAGAGGTTAGCTCCCTCAAAGCCGGCCTCCTTGGCGTTGATTACATATTGGTAAGCATTGGTCCAAGGTGTGCCTGTCAGATAGTCGGCGGCACGCTTGTTGGCTGTGAACACAGCTTCCTTGACCTGTACGAGGATGGCATCTCTTACTGCATTGAGGTTTTGGGTGAACTTCTCCTCCTCACCTTCGAGCAGACGATACTGGTTGTCGTTGGCGTTGAACTCCACATCCGGTGTCTCGTTGATGAGCTTGGTGTAGCGAATGGTGTCGTTCACGATGTCTTCCTTCATCTGGTCCACACCGCCAGCCACGCTGAACAGTTCCTTCAAGTTGGCGTTCAGTTTAACGTCCGTTACTTCCTCGTCAGTCCATGTGGAGTCTACCCACTTCTTGATGCGCAGCACATTGTCGTTGTATGTCTTGCGTACATCCTCCACATGGGCGAGCAGCTCTTTAGCCTTGATGCTGTTGTTCTTGAGCACCTCTTTCTTCTGTGCCGACAGTGTGGTCTGCCATTTGCTGCTGATGTTCTTGTTGATGGCGTCAAATTTGTCGTTATACTTGTTGTAGGTATCAACAATCTTGTCGAAGGCGGTGAGACCATTCACGTTGTCCTTCAAGTCGTCCAGCTGCTTCTGTATCTGTGCGAACTCGAGTTCATACTGCTTCTGAGTCTCCTTCTCGTTCACATATTTGGCTGAAATCTTGTAGCTGGTGTCGTCCAGCGACTTCTGTGTAGGCTCAACACGTGCCTCGAGCGCGTCCTTGGCCTGCTTGACGAGGGCAGTCTTGATGTCGGCAATCTCCTGTGCGCAGTCGCTATACAGTCCCTTGAAATCAGCCCCGTTCAAGTCATCCTTTGTGAGGCTGCGGTGATGGTCGGTAGGCTGGGCGAGCAGACGGTTGAGCTGTGTCACCTCTTCGGCGAGAACAGAGTAGGAAGGTGTCTCCACGGAGAAAGGCTTGCCGGCCTTTACCACCTCATTGATGGCCTGGATGTCCTTCTTGGCAGCCTGAATCTTGGAGGCATAGTCGCGCTCAAAGATGGCACGGTTCACCACGTTTGTCGCCTCAGTCTGCAGTGTGGCATACTTGGCCTTGAAGTCTGCCTCGGTGAAACCTTCCTGGAAACTGCCGGAAAGAGTGGGCAGTTCGGCATCGGCAAACTTGCCAAGTTCGGCAAGCGCCTCACTCTTAATGGTCTCGATGTCTGTATAGAAGAGTTTCCACTCGCTCTCAGCCCATGAGGTCTTCCATCCGGTGAGAGTAGCGTCCTTGTTGACATCAGCAGGTTTTGTGCTCGATTTCTTCCAGTCTTTGATATATACATCGCTGTTGTTGTCCACCTCCTTGTTCTTCGGAGTGCTTGCGCCTTTATCCAACAGGTTCTTCAAGGCTGTCACATCCTCACCGACGATTTTGTCGTAGGTCTGCTTGTTCTCCTTCGCCTTTTGCACATAGTTTTGGATATTGCTGATGGCGGCGGTGAGGCGGGCCTTCAGTTCGTCGGCGTGCTCGTCCACAGTGTTGCTTGCCTGATACTGCTCGAGCAGTGCGCGAACCTCCTGGTTGATGGCACCTTGAGTGTTGATCTGTTTGCGCACAGCTGTGAAGAATGGCTCAAGTTTCTTGTCAGACGCCCATGCGGCAGTTTCCCGGTTGGCGTTCTGCACTTCTGTCTTCACCGTCTCGAACATGCTCTCAATCTCCATCGACTTGTCTCCCACCACCTTTATCTTCTCGATGGTGGAACCCTTGCCGAGGGTCACTGTCACCTGACCGGTAGCGCCTGGACTGTAGAGCAGACCTTTGCCTTCCATATCGAAGGTTTTCTCCTCGCCAGTGAGTTTTGTGCCACCGAATGTTACGGTAACGTCAGAGCCTTTCACCCAAACCTTCTCGCCAGCGTTTACAGTAAATGTAAACTTGTTGTTGGCGAAGGTAATGTCACCCTTCACCTCGGTGGTGATGTTGCCTGTGGCATCCACGTTCCACACATAGTCAGCAGCCATTGTCGGGCATGCTACAGCCGACACAGCTGACATCAAAGTCAAGATTTTTTTCATAATCCTTTGTTTTTGTTATTATTATTGTTAATTACTTTCAGAAGCAAAGAGCCAATTACAACCCATACTATTTTAACAGTCGTCATATCCTTATCAATTCGCTCTTTTTAGCCTTCTCTTCGTGCAAATTTCAATTTTTTTTCGCATTCATGCACACGAAATAAATGTGTATTTCCCCAATATGCGGGCTTTTTGCACGAACATGACGGAATCTTGCACGGAGATAAAATTGTCATACTTTCTGTATGCGAGGGTTATAAATACATGGCTTTTAATATTCCATTTCGTGCAAGAACACGCATTGTTCACGCAAAATAGGCGCATTTTCAAGAAATTTCCAAATCAAGATTGCGCTCATATAAAGAATAATCCGTAATTTTATATCCCCGAAACCTTACCGCTGGCTTGGGGAGCGTGCCCTATTGTTAGAGCACGCAGGAGTGAAAAACAAATAACGTAAAAACAAAGATGTATTATTTCCCAAACACGGGAAAAACAATTAAAAGCCGATGACATGATGCTAAAACTATTTAAACGTGACGAGTCGTTCTGTGCAGTACTTGAAAGTGTGCTATATCTTAAAGCTGAAGGACACTACACAAATATGTATTACTGCAAGAACAGCAAAATACTGTTGCCTTACGGACTGTCTCAAGTGGAGAAAGAACTGCAAAAGCTGCATGACGGACACTTTTTTGTGAAAGTGGGACGCAGCTACATAGTAGACATTCGCAAGGTTGTGTATGCGAGTATTACCAAAGAGTGTTTCACATTGTTAGACCATAATGGGATGTTCACAAACATCGTTGTGTCAAAGAGTGCTGTCAAGCAATTTATAAAAATAATGAAGGACGGCGACAGTACCGACAGTGACATACTGAACAAAAAGGCCGACAATGGATGAAACCTGTGAGGTGAAACAAGTGTGAAAAGATAATAGAAAACAAATGGTTGCAGGTGGAAAAAGCCATCTGCAACCTATATTATATCAGATTCAGCGAAGACTTTAATGTCTTGTAATCTTCAAGCATTTCTTCCACAGACGAGATAACTCTGTTACGGGGAGAATTCATTTCTTCTATTTTCGCACTCTTGATATATTCTTCAATGACATTAGATTGAAGTTGGTTGTAGAATTTCAATCGAAAACTGTCCCAATCGTCTTCAATCTCACTATCGAACCAATCTGTCTCAAAGGTAAACAATTCCAATAGCCCCAAGTACAGAGAGCATACCAATTGCTTTGGCTCACACCACCCGAAGAGGGTAGGACGATGGGAAAATTCGTCGGGTATCACCATGACGTTCAGACCTTTTTTGTTCCAATATAGATTTCTCATTCTGAGTTTTAGAATGGTTGGTGAATCTTCATAGTACAGGCGAAAGTCTGTATAGTCTTTCCACGGAGCGTATACAAAACTTTCAATATCATTTCGAATAATGGAAAAGTCTGTAGTCCAATCTGACAGATATGAAACGTATGTTCTATCACCAATCTTGATTTACATAAGGAGTGTCGCAACTGTAAGGTTCAAGAAAACGGAAGTTGAAATCTTCTATTGACACTTCATCATAGAAAATCTGACTGTAGTTCTTGGGTATCACGATTTGATGTAAGTCTGTCAGCATTTGTTCTGCCGTTTCATTCGTGAAAGAGGAATAGAGCGTATCATTTCCATCTATAACATGCTTACATAGCGCAGTCAAGGCATTTATAGCTGACTGTATAAACACATCGCGTTCGTATTCGATGCTATAGGAGCCACAAGAATCATCGTAATAATATCCAAAAACATTTTCTGGAAATATTTGGAATTTTGCCTCAATCCCTGGACTCACCCTCCGCCTTTGATAGCAATCCCATAACATATCAAAAAGAGGCAAAGGAAAGATTTTCACTTCCTTTCCATGTAATCCAAGCCAAATTGCCGGCTTCTCATATTCACCAGAAACCTTGAATTCAAACTGCTCTTTTGACTCCATGATAATACATTTAGTTATTCGTGTCGTTTTCCTTCTCTTCCAATGGTTTTACTACCGCATCTTTGAGGGTAACGATATAGCCCCAAAATGTTCTGTCTGTTTCTTCATCACTGCAAATCTCCTTTTCAAAACCATTTGCCGTAAGGATTTCCTCCTGAATGGTCTTTGCTTGATTGTAACACACTACCCGCTCTCCTTTGGCAAATTCGCTGCGTTCAGCTATGATTCGTGTAACAGTGCCACTAATGGAATGTGTGGCGAAGCCGTGATGTTCTTCATCAAAATCGATAATTATTCCATGAGCGTTTTTGTATTGCGAAGGTATAACACATGTCCAATCCACCTTGTCGCCTACCGCAAACGGATCACCACAACATTGCATTTGCCATGATTCGTAGTAAAGTTTGCACTCGTCGAAATGTGTTTCTTCTTTGATTTCAAGTTCCTTTATGTAGCTTGAAATACATTCCAATTCCTTGGATAAATCCGAAGAGCAATTATCTCCGTTCCATTCCACTTTACATTTGCCAGTAAGATGAAGCAACTGTGACAATGGAAAATCGGTGTGATCCATCCATGCTGCATAGTAACCATACAGTCCGAATGCGTTCAGCACCCGAAAACCTTCCGAGACAATCGCGTCTTTGAAATCTTCGTAAGGAACGGCTTCATGCCATTCTTCAAGAATGTTTCCGTCATCGTCTTGTTCCTTTATATCCATGAAAACAAGATGGTTCTTGGACAGTTTAAACTCCAGACACATAGAATCAGGCTCTTCTTGCCAAGTGATTTTAGCCTCTTCGATATAGTCTTCCCCTTCTTGGGGTTGTGCAATGGAAAAATCTGCGCAGACATCTATTAGGGAGGCCAATGGGTTGGGGCCCAGATACCCCGCATTACACTTGATCAGTGTGGAATTGACAATTAGTTCAATGCCACACCAACCGTATGTGATATACTGAACATGTACTTTAAACTGACTCATACAAGTTGCCACCTCTTAATACACTTTCTAAATTTTTATATCATAGACATCTTCTATTGGCACGGCCAACCATGATGCTATCTGTTCAGGAGAAATACCGTCTTTTAGCATTTTGCGGATGCTGTCTTCTTTTTCTTGTCTGTTTTTCTCCCTTTCTTCCTCTCTACCTTCCCTTTTTGCGGTGTCGATAGAGTTCTTAATGTCATTAAAGCCCATTACCCAACTGCTTAATTTGCTCTATTGTTAGACCTGTATATTTAGCGATTTGTTCTACATCCATTCCGTCGGCAAGCATTGTTATTGCTGTCTTAATTTGCTGTTCCTTGACTCCTTCCCTTTTAGCGGTGTCGATAGAGTTTTTAATGTCTCGATAGGCAATCTTGCTGGCTTCATACTCACGCAGCTCTTGTTTTGTGAACTTTGCAATTTCGGCCTCCTCAAATAGACGGTCAAAAACCTTGTCACGTAATGCCTTTGGGCGTTCGTTCAATTTATAGAGATTTTTGAGAGCAAAGAGCCATTTCTCGTACAAGGTATTCAACTCATCTAAAGACTTGTTGAATTTTGCTATTTCCACATAGATAAATTCCAACTTATCATAGAACACCTTGTGTGTAGCAGTATCACACAACTGCACATGGTGGCTAATCTTGGCTTTGTCGAAAGCCTCGTCGTTCATGTCGAAGTTTAGCAATGCTATTGTATATACATGATTTAGCTTAAAATTCCAATCATTTCCTTTGGGTGCTTGCTCTCTTATTGGAAATGTGGAATAAAACAGGGAGCGGTCTTTGAAATATGTCTGATAGGCATTCTGCATTTCCACGATGAATTTCTCACCATTTTCCCCTTCACAATAGACATCAAAGATAGCCTTGCGGTCTGTATATATATCACCTACATTCTCCGAGTTTAGATACATCACATCCTTGACAACTTGTTTACCATCAAACAAGCTGTTAAGAAAGCAAATCAACAAATCCTTGTTCATCGCTGTTCCAAAGATGCGCTTAAACCCAAAATCGGTAAGCAGACTTATATATCTTTCTTCTTTCTGTTCCACATCTCTATACATTTAAATTTAGTACGAAGATAAGATGTTTTATTGTAACATCAAAATCTTTTTGCATTTTTTTTGTTTTACATGTAAAAGTCCTTATTCCCCATTAGCTCTCTGTCTCAGTGCCAAGGTTTTCAATGGTACTTCCGCCTGAAAACAAAATAAGTGGAAAGTTCCATATAGGATCTTCCCACTTAATATGTTGAGAGTCAATGTCTTACTTATTCTCTACAGCAGCCTGCGCAGCCGCGAGTCTTGCGATCGGCACTCTGAAAGGTGAGCAGCTGACGTAGTTGAGGCCAACCTTGTCGCAGAACTTCACGGATGAAGGCTCACCGCCGTGCTCGCCACAGATACCGCATGGGAGATTTGGACGAGTGGAGCGTCCCTTGTCTACGGCCATCTTGATGAGCTGGCCTACACCGTGCTGGTCGAGCACCTGGAATGGGTCGACACTGAGAATCTTCTTCTCCAGGTATACTGGCAAGAAGCTGGCGATGTCGTCGCGGCTGTAGCCGAAGGTCATCTGGGTGAGGTCGTTGGTACCGAAGCTGAAATACTCTGCCTCTTTGGCAATGTAGTCAGCGGTGAGGGCAGCACGAGGAATCTCAATCATCGTACCAACCTTGAACGGAATCTCAACACCCTCTTTCTCGAAGAGAGCCTTGGCTGTCTCGGCGATCACTTTCTTCTGTGCGTCAAACTCGTTGACGATGCCGATGAGTGGAACCATAATCTCCGGATGTGGATCGAAGCCTTCCTTCTTCAGCTGGATGGCAGCACCGAGGATGGCCTTGGTCTGCATGGCTGTGATCTCTGGATAGGTGTTGCCCAGACGGCAACCACGGTGACCGAGCATTGGGTTGTGCTCGCTCAGAGAGTTCACACGGTTCTGGATTTCCTTCACGCTTACGCCCATTTCCTTGGCCATAGTCTCCTGTCCCTCGAGATCGTGAGGCACAAACTCGTGGAGTGGTGGGTCGAGCAGACGGATGTTGACTGGATAGCCGTCCATGGTCTTGAGGATGCCATAGAAGTCCTGACGCTGGTAGGGGAGGAGCTTCTCGAGAGCCTTCTCACGACCTTCCTTGTTGGTGGCGAGAATCATCTCGCGCATAGCCTTGATCTTCTCGTTCTCGAAGAACATGTGCTCTGTACGGCAGAGACCGATACCCACAGCACCGAAGTTGCGTGCCACCTGGGCGTCGTGTGGTGTGTCGGCATTGGTGCGCACCACAAGGCGTGTGTATTTGTCGCAGAGGTTCATCAGTTTGGCGAAGTCGCCTGTCACCTCAGCTGGCTTGGTTTTAATCTCGCCGAGATACACCTCACCGGTGCTACCGTTGAGAGAAATATAATCGCCCTCCTTGAGGGTCACACCGTCGATTTCGAGTGTGCGTGCCTTGTAGTCCACATTGATGGCGCCGGCACCAGACACACAGCATTTGCCCATACCGCGGGCCACCACAGCTGCGTGGGAAGTCATACCGCCACGAGCGGTGAGGATGCCTTCTGCGGCAGACATTCCGGCGAGGTCTTCAGGAGAAGTCTCGATGCGGACCATCACCACCTGGTGGCCTTCCTCATGCCATTTCTCGGCATCGTCGGCAAAGAACACAATCTGACCGCAGGCTGCGCCCGGAGAAGCGGGAAGTCCGCGGGTGAGCACCTTGGCCTTGCGGAGAGCGTCCTTGTCGAAGATAGGATGGAGCAGCTCGTCCAGCTTTCCTGGCTCGCAACGCTCGAGAGCTGTAGGCTCGTCGATTTCGCCCTCAGCCAGCAAGTCCATGGCAATCTTCACCATGGCTGTACCGGTGCGCTTGCCGTTACGGGTCTGGAGGAACCAGAGTTTGCCTTCCTGTACGGTGAACTCCATATCCTGCATGTCGTGATAGTGGTGCTCGAGTTTTTCCTGGAGAGCGTTGAGCTGAGCGTAGATCTCAGGCATAGCCTCTTCCATGGAAGGATATTTAGTGGCGCGGGTCTCCTCGTCAATCTGCTGCTGGGCAGCCCAGCGGAGAGAGCCTTCCTTGGTGATCTGCTGTGGTGTGCGGATACCTGCCACCACGTCCTCGCCCTGTGCGTTGACAAGGTATTCACCGTTGAAGCGGTTCTCGCCGGTAGCGGCGTCACGGCTGAAGCATACACCTGTAGCGGAAGTGTTGCCCATGTTTCCGAAGACCATGGCCATCACGCTGACAGCTGTACCCCATTCTGCTGGGATGCCTTCCATCTTGCGGTAGAGGATGGCGCGCTCGTTCATCCAACTGTCGAACACGGCGCAGATGGCGCCCCACAACTGTTCCATTGGGTCGGATGGGAAAGCCTGGCCTGTGCGCTCGAGGATAGCCTTCTTGAAGAGGGTGACAAGCTGCTTGAGCTCGTCGACGTTCATCTCGTTGTCGAGCTTGATGCCGCGCTGTGCTTTCACTTGCTGGATGATGGCCTCGAATGGGTCGATGTCATCCTTGTTGGCTGGCTTCATGCCCAGCACCACGTCGCCATACATCTGTACGAAGCGGCGGTAGCTGTCGTATGCGAATCGCTCGTTGCCTGTCTTGGCTGCCAGACCTTCCACCACCTCGTCGTTCAGACCGAGGTTGAGGATGGTGTCCATCATACCCGGCATGGATGCGCGGGCACCGGAGCGTACGGAAACAAGCAATGGATTCTTGGCGTCTCCAAATTTGGAGTTCATCAATTTCTCAATATGTGCAACTGATTTCTCGACGTCGTCTTTCAACAATGCCACGACATCGTCTTTTCCTTTTTCAAAATATTCGTTGCATACGTCTGTAGTAATGGTGAAACCGGGAGGTACGGGGATGCCGATGTGGTTCATCTCGGCAAGGTTGGCGCCCTTACCGCCCAAAAGGTTTCTCATGTTTGCGTTTCCTTCGGCTTGTCCGTTACCGAAGGTGTAAACTCTTTTTTCACTCATAGTTGATTTTATTAATTATTTCAAGTGATTGCAAAAGTAGCGAATTGTGGATATATAGCCAAATAATTGGCGCAAAATTATTGTGCAGTTGACAATAATTTCTGACGTTTTGTCATTGTGTTCGCAAACAGCCTCTTGGGCTTTTGGTCGTTCGATGATAATTTCGTACTTTTGCAGGCGAAATTACAAACAACATTATTAAGATGAGTAGAAAGAAAAAGCCGTTACCGATACTGGAGAACGTCGAGATAACTGATGTCGCTGCCGAGGGCAAGTCCTTGGCCCGGGTGGGCGACATGGTGGTGTTCGTGCCCTTTGCCGTGCCCGGCGATGTGGTGGACCTGCAGGTGCGCAGGAAGAAGCATCACTATTGCGAGGCGGAGGTCATCCGCTTTATTAAATATAGTAATGTACGCGCGACACCGATGTGTGAGCATTTCGGCATCTGTGGCGGTTGCAAGTGGCAGAATCTGCCCTATGAGGAGCAGATCAAGGCCAAGCAGCGCCAGGTCTACGACCAACTGTCCCGGATCGGCAAGGTGGAATTGCCCGAGTTCAAACCCATCTTGGGTTCGGTGAAGACACGGGAATATCGCAACAAGCTCGATTTCGGATGCTGCAACAAGCGGTGGCTCACTCGGGAGCAGGTGGCTTCCGGGGTGACCTTCGACAACATGAACGCCATCGGATTCCACATCACCGGCGCTTTCGACAAGATCTATCCCATAGAGAAATGCTGGCTCATGGACGACTTGCACAACGAGATGCGCAATGCCATCCGTGACTACGCTTTCGACCACCACTTCACCTTCTTCGATCTCCGCGCCCAACATGGTCTGTTGCGCGACGTGATGTTCCGCAATTCCAACACGGGAGAGTGGATGGTGCTTGTGCAGTTCCACTATGATGAGGAGGGCGACGAGGAGCGCGCCATGGGACTGATGCAGTTCATCGCCGACCGCTTCCCCCAGGTCACCTCGCTGCTCTATGTCAACAACCAGAAGTGCAACGACACCATCTATGACCAGGACATCATCGTCTACAAGGGCAATGACCATATCTTCGAGACGATGGAGAACCTGAAGTTCAAGGTCGGCCCGAAGAGCTTCTACCAGACCAACACGGAGCAGGCCTATCATCTGTATTGTGTGGCGCGCGACTTTGCCGGACTGACGGGCAACGAACTCGTGTACGACCTCTATACAGGAACGGGTACGATAGCCAACTTTGTGGCGGGAAAGGCGCGCAAGGTCATCGGCATCGAGTATGTGCCCGAGGCCATCGAGGATGCCAAGGTCAATTCGGAAATCAACGGCATCTCCAACACGCTGTTCTATGCTGGCGACATGAAGGATATCCTCACCGATGATTTCATTGCCGAGCATGGTCGCCCCGACGTCATCATCACCGACCCGCCACGTGCCGGCATGCACCCCGATGTGGTGAAGACCATTCTCAATGCCGCTCCCGGCCGGATCGTTTATGTGAGTTGCAACCCTGCCACCCAGGCACGCGACTTGGCCGACCTTGATAAATTATATAAGGTGGTGGCTGTGCAGCCGGTCGACATGTTCCCCCATACACCACACGTGGAGAATGTGGTGCTGCTTGAGAAAAGATAAAACTTGAAATAGAGCATGCGCTCGTCATGGAAAAGGACTGTTTGCTTATCATTGTGATAGCAAATAGTCCTTTTGTTGTTTCTGTCTGTCATCTATTATTCTTATCTTCCTTTCAATCTGAAAGCATTTCTTGTTGTTCTGCTTTCCTTTTGCCCTTACTTTGTTGCCTGTAATAGACAAAGTGAAACTTGTTAGTATATTTGTTGATACAAAGTGTAATCTTTATATATTGTTTGTCTGACATTATGTGTAACTTTGTAGTTGAATAATAACAAAAAGATTGTTTTTAAGAGTTTAATGTTTCACTAAAAACACGAGCATTATGGAAGATAACAAATTGGTAAGAGTATTGGGATTGAAGGAATCCATCAGTATGACCATCGGTACGGTGGTGGGTGTTGGACTTTTCACATGCGGTTCGTCCCAGATAGGATTGGTAGGTTCGTGGATTATCGGCTTCACTTTTTTGGCCTTGTTGATTTCCATTTGGCCTTGCTTGATTTACGGAGAGATGTCGGCAGCCTTGCCAGAGGCTGGTGGAACATATAATTTCGCCAAGCGTGGACTCAACCGTGTGTGGGCCAACATGGCAGGTTGGCATTACATCGTTTCGGTGGTTGCCATCGGTGCGGGCGAGACGTTGGCGTTTTCCAACTATTTCACCATCCTCCTCGGAGCCTTCGGCATCGACATATCCTGGATAGACCCACGTGTGATTGCCTGCATCTTGGTGGCGATATTCTTGGTTCTCAATTATTTCGGCATCGAGCAGTCGGGCAAGGCGCAGACAGCGTTCATCTTTTTCTTCTGGGCGTGCTCCATCTGCTGGTTCCTCTATATGATTCCGAAGATCCACTTGGAATATTTTGGCGGATTCGGCATGGACAAGTTGCCTCCGTTCAAGGAGATGATGTATATCTTTGGTTTGGTATGGTGGTGCTACACAGGATTTGAGACTTGCGTGTCTGTCGGAGGCGAGACAAAGTTCCCGCAATACACATTGCCCCGCGCGCTGAAGATATCCGTATTCCTCGTCTTCGCTGTCAATGCCCTTTTCCAGTGGTTCCTGGTGGGTCTTGTCTCCCACAATTTCTATGGCATGATAGCCACTGCGGCAGCTCCTTATGCTGAGGGACTCCGTGCGGCAGGCTTGGTGGGCATGCCTATCATCCTGCTCTGTGTCGCCATCGCCTTTGGAGGCGACTTGAGCACCATCAACCCCGGTATCGCAGCCCCCGCACGCTATATCTATACCATGGCGCTCGACCACAGTCTGCCTTCCGTCTTGGGCAAGGTTCATCCGAAATACAAGACTCCTCACAATGCCATTTTCCTGGTGGGCATCATCAACTTCATCCTGATTGCCACGGGTTCCATCGACTATATCGCGTCCGTGTCGCTCATTTCTTTGGCAGTGTGCTATATGATAGGTTGCCTCGCCTACATGGGCTTGCGCCGCAAATATCCCGACCTGCACCGTCCCTACAAGGCACCCTATGGTGTGGTCGGATGCTATGTCACGATTCTGCTCTACACGTTCATGCTGTTCTTTGCCGACAAGATGGCCCTCTACACCGCAGCCCTGCTGAGTGTGATGTGCGTGGTGTTCTGGTATTTCTACACCAACCACAAGGAGCAGAAGATGCTCTCTTTGGAGGAGGAGATCGGCGAGGTGGCAGAGCCTACAGCCGAGCAGAAGGCCAAGATGGACCGCGAGTATGCCATCTGGAAATGGGGCACCATCATTGTCACGGTCATTTCGTTGGGCATCTATCTCATCCCGATGTTCTGTTAGACAATTAAAAGAAAGGTTGACACTATGTACAAGATAGCTTTAGGAAATATCACTTACACGTTTTCCGACCTCAAGGACCTGATGGCCAAGGCCACCCCTTTGAGGTCGGGCGACGAGTTGGCGGGCATCGCCGCCCGCAGTCAGGAAGAGCATGTGGCCGCCCAGATGTGCCTGGCCAACGTGCCCTTGCGCCGCTTCCTGGAAGAGCCGCTCATTCCCTACGAGGACGACGAGGTGACACGCCTCATCATCGACACGCACGACAAGGTGGCTTTCGCCCCGATAGCCCATCTCACGGTGGGCGAGTTTCGCAACTGGCTGCTCAGCGATTACGCTTCCTCCGACGTCCTGTCCGCCGTTGCGCCCGGCATCACTCCGGAGATGGCGGCGGCAGTGAGCAAACTGATGCGCAACCAGGATTTGCTCCTGGCTGCCAAGAAGTGCCGGGTGGTGACCCGCTTCCGCGACACCATCGGACTGCCCGACTGCCTTTCCGTGCGTCTCCAGCCCAACAATCCTGTCGACGACCTCAAGGGTATCGCCGCCAGCATCATCGACGGACTCATCTATGGCAGCGGCGACGCGGTGATCGGCATCAACCCCGCCAGCGACTCGGTGCCGGTGTTGAAGGAACTCAACTTCATGTTGGACGAGATTATCCACCGCTACCACATCCCCACACAGAGTTGCGTGCTCACCCATATCACCACGGGCATGCAGCTGATAGAGGAGGGGGCACCCGTCGACCTGCTGTTCCAGAGCATTGCGGGCACCGAGAAGGCCAACGCGGGATTCGGCATCAACCTGAAACTCCTGGACGAGGGATACGAGGCAGTCAAGTCGCTCCATCGGGGAACCATCGGCGACAACTGCATGTATTTCGAGACCGGACAGGGCTCAGCCCTGTCGTCAAACGCCAATTTCGGGGTGGACGAACAGACATGC
>JBNMIE010000037.1:0-20716 GCA_050873125.1 Prevotella sp. | reverse complement strand
GTGGATGAAGCCACGTAGTTATGACGAAAGAAAGGAAGAACATAACTCAACCGTATATGCCTATGTTGACGAGGAATACAAAGTTGCTTATGTAGGTTTGACTATAGACTGTAACTGTAGAAAGAGAAGTCATAAATATGAATCTAATAGTGCTGTAAGAAAATATTTTGGCAGTAATATCCCAGAACCTATTATTTTGAAAGATGGATTGACAGTATTAGAAAGCCAATTTTATGAGGATTATTACAAGAAGCAATATGCTCAAAATGGTTATAATCTTTTGAATATTGCTCCAACTGGTAAAAATACTGGATCTATTGGAGGTATAGCCAAGTGGACTTCAAAAGAAAAAGTTTTTGAAGAATCAAGGAAATATAAGAGCAAAAGTGAATTTCAAAGAATGGCAGGAGGTGCGTATAATCATGCCAAGCATAATAAATGGCTATCGGAAATGACATGGCTGACAACACCTAAAAGAAAAATCAAATCCAACAATAAGATATGCACTAAATCAATTCCGTCAATGGTTAAAGTATAAATAAATGGATTGTACAACAGGCTATATTGATTTTGTCTGCTCTCAACTATAATTTCTTCTACATTTTTAACTAACCTGTCACGCATATTGATACAACAAGAACATACCTTTGCATCTATATCATAAATACAAAAAAACATGAAAGAAAAAGACATTGTAATTATCAAACAAATATATGGTACGCCTTCTTCAAAGCCTCCGCATCCTATATTCGTATATGAGAGCCATTTAGACGGTACTCATTCTTATGGTGATGCAAAAATTGCAAAGGAGAAATATGGGGCAATGGATGGGTTTTGTGTAGGTAGGCATGGAAACAGTTATGCCATACCGACTGATTTTGATACGGTAGAGGGAGAATTTACTTCTATAGTGGAAGACTTTACGGCTTATGCCAAACAACATAGAGAACTGACGTTCACCATCAGCCGCATTCGGTGTGAGCATGCGGTAATAAATGAAGAGGACATCATCCCCTTGTTTAAGGATGCTTTTGATTTACCCAATGTGCAAGTGCCAGACGAATGGCTTGATGAACTTCTCAATTTAGAGACTTTTGATGATTATGAAGTTTGCCCTATTCGGACCGATGAGGATTTCGTCAGCACCGTACAGAACGAGAATAGCCTTTCTTTCTTGTGCAGGAAATTCCGTGTAGAAATAGGCTATAATTTGAAGGGTAGACTGCCAAAAGTACGTATTCGTTACGTTATAGACCGAGACAAGTTCGGGTATGCCGAATTCGGTGACTATTTCTTTTGGATAGACAATGGCTTGTGTGTATGGCACAAAGATGATGAGTATGAGGAAGACCATAACCCAGACATTGTGGAGGATTATTTTGGACACGACTGTAAAGGTCGTGGCTATACGTGCCGCCATATCTTTGCAGGTATAGATACGGGCTATGATGACTGTGAGAACAGCCGTATGTTTACAGGTGATATTGTACAAGTGACATATCCCAATGGTAATGAAATGGAAACATTATGTTTGGCTTCTATGGTAGATAAAAATGGTGATGGCTTTTATGGCTTCCCTTTGGATAACCATAGTCTAACACTTAACATGTGTGAGGAGGAAGGTTATCGTCTGAAGCGTATAGGCACCATCTTTTACCAACTTGACCCATGTGATGAACCTGAAACTATTTGGGGGAAAGCTCTGACATACAATAATGCCTTATACAATAATGAAGAAAAGAAAACGTTATTAACCATGGCAAGATACACTCCCAACTTCGATAAGGAAGTATGGAAATACTTAGGGTTGGAGATACTCGGCATAAATGAGTTTAACTGGGAAAAAGATTAATAATTATGAACAAAGAAAACTTACAAGCAAGCAAGACGAACCAGGCAGAGAAAGCACGACTTGGCGCTGTAGGAGAAAACCAAGTAGTTTCCATGCTTATGCAACATGGGTGGGATGCGTTTAATGCAAATTGCACCATCAAGAACTTTAAATCCATAGATGTCGTGTGCCTTAATAGTGAACTATCCGAGGACTCCATATGTTGGTGGAAACCAAAGACAGCACTCATACAGGTAAAGACAAGCGTACAAAAGAATATTCCTACAGGATTTTCCATAGAGGAAAGCCTTAATGTTGCTTATCTCCTTAAATTAGCAGACAAAGAATGTCTGTATATTTAAGGGGAATACGAACTTCGGGGGACTCACGTAGGTGACACTCGCTTCTGTTAACATCCTCTACGCAGTCGCCGCCACAGAGATAAACATCAAGCAATGCCGATACTATATCATCCCACTGGTAGCCATTGTAAGTCAAGCTGCGTGTTCCAAGAGTATCGTTGATGATTTTGCCAAGTGAAAGGGCGTTGAATGCCTTGTTCGTGAAATAAATTCCACCGAATGGAGTGAATTTCTCAGATTTTATGCTTACCTTTGCCATATGTCAGATGTTCGCTATTTGAGTTTTTTGCAGCGCTAAAATAAGTGAATTTTCTGACATATGCAAGCATTGGATAATTTATTGTTATCCAATGACTTGCTTTTCTATAAAAATTAAAAGTCTGCTAATTTAAGGGAATTTGTCTATAAATATTTTGTTGATCTGTTTCATTCTTATGGTTATATACTCTTGTAACCATAGGACTAAGATGCGTGCGGCAAAGGTGAATATTGTAATAATGCAGGATGTTGTGCCAAAAACAAAGGTCGCAGCCTTTGTCAATCGAAAGGATACTGGTGATTTGGTAGTATTTACACCTGTTTATAAGTCTGTAAGATTAGTTTGTGGTAAACGTCCAAAGTTAGACGATGTCTCTGTAGCGTATTGTGCTTAGGCTGCGTTTACTGGCGAATGTTTGGATACGTTTGTACATAGCAATATAGCAGGAAACCATGTCTCTGATGGCGTGTATTATAATTGGTATAAGGCAAAAACGAATACGGGGGCTTTTGTTTGGTATCAAGGTAAATGGAAATTTCTGTATGGAAGCTATGTTGGAGATTTAAAGGTGGCAGCGAGCCATAAAGGCATGGGGTTCGGGCAGAACATGGTCATTTATAATTGTCGTACATTACCATTGTTTAGAAAGGATAAGCCATTGAATATTTATCGGGCATTATGCGAGTTGAATGGTAAATTGTGCATCATTGAGTCGAAGAAAGCATTGGCTTATAGCGAATTTGTTGCATTGTTGGAAAGCATGAAAGTAAAAAATGCTTTGTATTTAGACATGGGGGCAGGATGGAATTATTCTTGGTATCGCGATTTTGCAGGAAATGTCCATGAAATACATCCATTGAAGCCATGGTCTAAATATCAAACGAACTGGATTGTTTTTGAAAGGTGAATAAAAAGAAGTGGACTGTGTCATTTTGGCACAGCCCAAAACAATTATTTCAGTTCGTTTATTTCCTCTTGTGACAGTCCTGTATAACGTATGATTTTTTCTAAAGGCAATCCGTCTTCAAGCATGGAGCGAGCCGTGTCCAATCGCTGGGAATTGATGCCTTCAGTTCGTCCTTCAGCTCGTCCTTCAGCTCGTCCTTCCTCGCGTCCAACTTTTTGACCTTCCTCGCGCCCTTTTTCAACCCCCTGTTCCATTGCCGTGTCAAGAGAGTTCTTGATGTCACGATAGGCTTTCAAGCTGTCCTCGTACTCCTTAAGTTCCTGTTTTGAGAATTTTGCGATTTCAGCCTCTTCGAAAAGCCTGTCGAACACCTTGTTGCGCAACTCTTTAGGTCGGTCGTTCAGGCGTGAGAGGTTCTTCAGTGCATACAACCATTTGTCGTATATTGTGCGCAGTTTGTCGAGCGGCTTGTTGAATTTAGCTATCTCAACATACTTGAATGTCAACTTCTCGTTGAACACCCTCTTAGTCTTCTTGTCCAATAGTCCGATGTCGTGTGCTATGGCTTTTGGGTCGAAAGCCTCGTCTTGCATGTCAAAGTTCAGGAGAGCCACAACATACACATGGGCTAACTTAAAATCCCAGTCAGCACCTTTAGGTGCCTGCTCCTTTATCGGGAATGTGGAATAGTAGAGTGACCTGTCTTTGAAATGTTTCTGAAAGGCGTTCTGCATCTCCACGATGAACTTCTCGCCTTTTTCATTCTCGCAATATACGTCGAATATAGCCTTGCGGTCGGTATACACATCTCCAACGTTCTCGCTGTTGAGGTACTTGACGTCCTTGATGACTTGCTCTTTTCCGAACAGTGAATTAAGGAAATTTATGAGTAAGTCTTTGTTGATGGCAGTTCCAAAGATGCGTTTGAAACCGAAGTCAGTCAACAAACTGATATATCGTTCTTCTGATTGTTTCATATTCGCGTTTTTTTGTTGTGTATAGGCAAAGTTAAGAAAACAAATCGAAATGGCAAAGCGATTTTGACAGATTGAATATGAAAAATACATAATTAAGGGAATGAATGGCGCTTGATGGCATGAACTTTTTGGTAAAAAAAGTAGTGACTTGGTAACTCATACATTAATTTTGGCATCTTATACAACCACGACGTGTAAAGTTTGTCGTAGCGAAAAATATATCGTAATTTTGCATCGTCTAAAACATAATACGATTATGACAAAGAAAAGTATCCTTTCTGTGCTGATAGTTGTGGCATGGGTTTGCTTCGCAACCATGTTTTATAAGATTGTCATGTTGATGTTGCTCTTCATGGTTTGGAAGAAGCAAGTGTTTGAGTGGCTTCCTTTGTGGGCGAAGAAGTATGGGATGAAACCTTATTGGGCGTGTTTCGTGCTTTGCCTTTGGATAGCCATGCCTCGTTATCGCATTGATTCGGGAGATAGGGTGAGGTTGGTGTATTTGGACGATGAGGGAAATGCCAAGCATCCGCCTTTGCTGCAATATCTTATAAATGTGCTCATTCCGGAAGAGGAGGTGATGAACTTTGGCATTCATAACTTGCCTTTGGCAAGGTATGCGGGAATTGGCAGTTCGCTTGTTCGGCAAGCTAATGAGGATATATTAACGGGGAAGATACATAATTTCTATAGCCCTTATGATAATTTGGGTTGGGAAAATCCGATGTCGGGTGTCTACGTGCAGGCATTCAACGACTTCTTGGGGGAAAACGGAAAGGCTGTGTATATCTGCAATCCTAAAGGTGACGAAAATGTGAAGTGGAGCAAGAATAATGGCTTCAAATATCCGCTTGTCGTGTTCTGTCATGGCTTTCTCGGCAACTGGCAACTTTACCAGGGTGTATGGAATGATTTGAACAACTGTATTGTATTGAGTATTGGTACTCGTGGAATGAATGGAATTTTCGGACAGAGCGACATCAATGAAATCTTCTCTTTTTATATTCCAGGCTTGGAGCGCATGGGGTATCATATTGGCCGGCGGCAGATACATTTGATTGGCTTGTCGAACGGCGGCACTGCGATAGTTGCGGCGATGCATTCTCCTCATGCCAAGGATTTCAAGAGTTTAACGTCCGTGTCTTGCAACTTGGGCGGCTTGCGATGGGTTCCATGTCAGGTCAATTTGATAGGAGGTGGCAAGGATAATTCCTCACGGTTGATGCCAAGTCAAGCTGCAAGGTTGAGCAAGATGGGAGTGGACGTAGGTCTCTTCTTCAAACCAGAGGAAAATCATTTTATCATGGTGAATAAGCGAAATGAGATGATAGAGTTTTTAAAGAATCGTATGAATCTGAAATGTGTCAGAGAAGAATGAAAAAGAAATACATCATATTGTTGGTGGTCTTGCTGATATTGGCATGCATCCCTTTTTTGCCGCCTATATATAATAGGTACACGCGGACTTTGTATAAGAACTATGTCGACCAAAAGGAGTGGTACGGCAAGGTGGATTGCGAGAATCTTGCTGAGGTGAGAGACTTCTGCGAGCGTCGGGGCTACAGCATTGATTATTATATCCTCGTTGATTTCTCCATACCTTCGGGCAAGAAGCGGTTCTTCATCTATGACTTGCAACGAGGCAAGCGCATACTGAGCAGCTATTGCATGCACGGCAGCGGCAAGGGTAATACGGATGCCAAGCCGAAGTTCAGCAATGAGTTTGGCAGCGGATGCTCCAGTCTTGGACGGTATGTGATGGTGGGAAAGGGACGGAAGTTCAAAAACTCCATTCGCCTTCGTGGTCTCGACAAGACCAACTTCCTCGCCGAGACTCGCGGCATATTGATACATTCGGCAGGCAAGGTGACGAGGTTCTCAGGCGATAAGGAGTATATACCGATAGGCTCTGAGAGCCGTGGCTGCTTTACGGTGTCGAGCGGCTGCGTGGCTAAGGTGATGGAGATATACAGAGAATCGTCAAAGAGAAGACCGGTGATGATTTATGCCAAGTATTGATTGGCGGTATGTAAAAAATATAGTAAATTTGCGACGTTAAAATAAATATGTGTATATGGAATGGCTGAAAATATCAACATCCACAGAACTTGTGCGCATACAGACCAACGACATAGCGTTCATAGCTGCCGACGGCAACTACTCTGACCTGTATCTCACCAACGGCAATCCGCACAAGATGACTTTCCAACTGCATTTCTTTGACGAGACGCTGCAGCGACTTGCCGACAACATGTTCGTGCGCGTGGGCAAGAGTCTGATTGTGAACAAAAACTATATTTACATTATAAACATAGTCAGCCAGGAACTCGTGCTTTCGGGCAACCGCTTGAAAGCCGACTTCAAGCTGAAGGCTTCAAAGGAGGCTCTCAAGCAGCTCAAGACTTTAATGGAAAAGGAGGGCGGAAAATGAAAAACGACAAGAATATTATAGATAAGCCGGTTGTCATCATTGATGAAAAGCCGGATGTTGTGCCAGGACAGACCGGCGGCGAAACTCCTGTGATAACGATAGAGAAGGATGGAGGTTTGGCTGGTTCCAAGTCCGCCAAGCAGAGAAAGCGCGGATGGCTGAAGTGGCTTGTTGTTGCAGCCGTGGCAGTGGCAACATGTATCTTGCTTATGTGCGGATGGCTTGCCTACAAATATTTCTACGACTTCGGCGTGCCCGTCAGCACGTCGTCGAAGGAAAACATAGCAAAGCTGGAGCGTGCCGCCACACGTGGCAGCGTGGAGGGTGTGAGCCTGACGGGCGACTCCATCCTTGGCGTTGCCATGAACTTCTATCGGCTGAGCGGCCTCAAGGCAGAGATTGCGCTTTCGCAGCCAGACACCACTGACGCAAGCGTCATGTTGTGTACGCGCTGTTCCGACTACACTGCCACGGGACAATACCTCGGCTCTTTGGTTGTTGGCGGACGGGTGCTGCAGACCGATCGTAGTCGCGTTGGCTATTGTGCCATGGCTAACGGCAACGTAGTGATAGGCGTGTCGCGCAGCGAGAAGGTGAAGGACTACTGCGCGGAGCGTGGCGGCTCCTTTTTCCGTCAGTTTGTGCTCGTCTCCGACGGTGTGCTTCCCATGCGGTTTGTGCTCCACGGCAAGATGGAGCGCAGGGCGTTGGCTCGCATGGCCGACGACAGTATCTATTTGGTTGAGACACGCCACAAGGAAACTCTTTGGGACTTTGCCGACGCCATGCGCGAATATGGCTTCGTGGATGCCATATATCTCACGGGAGGTCAGAGCCGTTCATGGTATCGCTCGCCTGACGGCGCGTGCCATGACATAGGGACGGTGGATGAAGCAACGCCCAAGAGCCTGAAGAACTCTGTGCCTTGGTTGGTGTTTAAAAAGAAATAAATGGTTAACGCAACTGGTTATAATTGACAATAATAAAAATGAAGAAAGGGGTAAAATACGCATTATTGTCGCTTGGCGGCTTGATAGCAGCAGTCATAATAGTGTTTGGCGTCATGTATGCCGTTAATCCCGGAAAGGTAAAGCGACTTTTGGGAATGGCGATGTCAATGACTGACGTGTTTGTCGACAGACTGAAAGGCCAGCCTTATAGCAAGGACGACTACGACGGCATTGACGTGTCGCGGAACAATGGTGTCATCAAATGGCATGAGGTTGCCAAGGACAAGAAAATACAGTTTGTCTTCATCAAGGCTACCGAAGGCAAGGGGTATGTTGATCCGCATTACAGACGTAACATCACAATGGCGCGGAAGGAGGGCTTGAAGGTTGGCTCCTACCATTTCTTCACTTCCAAGTCTTCCGCCACAGCCCAGTTCCTGCATTTTATGAGTGTCGTCAAGAAGAGCGAGCAAGACTTAATACCCGTGCTTGATGTGGAGGAACTCGGCATTAAAGGCAAGTGGGAAGGAGAGCAATTGCAAGACAGTGTTAGGGTGTTTGCCGAATTCGTGAAGAAGCATTATGGCAAGTATCCGATAATCTACACCAATGAGCATTTCTACAATAAAGAGTTGGGTCATCAGTTCAACCGCTACTACCTCTTTGTCGCCAATTACAAATCTTCGCCGAGCGTTCACGGCGACGGCAAGCACAACATTTGGCAATTCTCGAAGCGAGGACATCTGCACGGCATCGGAGAGCGTGTCGACCTGAACCGCTTGACCGAAGGAACAAAGGTTGAGGACTTAGCGTTGTGAGCGGTTGCAAACTCTTATTAGAAAATGTAGTGATGGTCTGTATGCATAAAGTTGGAATCTTATTAATGCGAATGTTTCTTGTGGCAGTTTTGACAACATTATTTGGTTGTTGCGCTGTTTCCTGTAGTTCCAATGATATTATAGTTGGAGGTTGTTATGGAGTAGGGTATTATATACATGGTGATACGTTGGAGACATACAATGCGCCAAGCAGTTGTGACGGATTCTTATTTGATGAATCTTCTGATTTTGTAGATAAGAAATCTGTTCTTACCTTAAATATACAGACATTCTTTGTCTGCTAATTTAAGGATTCCTTCTAATGTGAATACTATTTCATCTCCAATTTTATTTAATGATTTATTATTTGTCACTTTTACAGTCATTGCTTAAATTCATCTTATGCTTAAGATACTTTATTCTATATGAAGATTCCCCAATAGCTATCTTTACGCCCCTTCACGTTTGAGAAAGTGAAGGGGCGTAAGGACTTTATTCTGCAGAGGACTTGCGTCGTTTCGTCCGTCTGCTTGTTGTATCAGTGGGGGACAACGGGCTTGATGGTGCCGTCGGGGTTGAACTCGAGGCGGTCGATGCATACTTCGCGGTGGACGCCGGGTTGGTCGTTGAGGTGCTGCTTGTTGATGCGGTGGTAGACGATGTACCACTCGTCACGGCCGGGCACTTGGATGACGGAGTTGTGGGCGGTGCCGTAGATACCCTTGGAGGGATCCTGGCGGAGTATCACGGGCTGTGACGCCACTTGGATGGGACCAAGGGGCGAACGGGACGTGCCGTAGGCCACGTGGTAGTTGGGCGAACGGGTGTCGTCGACCGACCACATGAAGTAGTAGAGTCCTTTGCGGTAGAACACGTAGGGCGCCTCGCGGTAGGCGTAGTCCTGGAGGGTGCCTCCACGAGGGGTCATCACGGTGACGGTGCTGTCCTTGATGGCGGTCATGCTTGGCTCCAGTTCGGCACCCGCCATGAAGCTGTTGCCCCAATAGAGGTAGGGCTTTTGGGAGACGGGGTCGACGAAGACGTCGACATCGATGAGCTGACCACGGCAACCGGGATGGTTCTTGGCGATGAGGGAATGGCCCAGGTCTCGGAAGGGACCCGTGGGCGAGTCTGCCACAGCCACGCCTATTTGCTTGCGGCCCTTGTCGCTTGGACGGGCGCTGAAGTAGAGATAGTAGCGGTATTTTCCCTTGCCCACCTTCACTTCCTGTGCGGCGGGCGCCCAAAGGTAGCCGTCAGCCCACGTCACTTGGTCGCTCTTGGCGTCGAGCACCACGCCCTCGTTTTTCCAGTGCTTGAGGTCTTTTGACGAGTAGGCATAATATTGCCAACCGCCCCAACCGGGAGTGCCGTCGGTGGTGGAGTAGATGTAGTAGCGCTTAGTCTTGCGCGAGTAGAGAATTTCGGGGTCGGCATGGAAGCCGGGCAGCACGGGGTTTTCCGCCAAGGTCTGCCGATGTTCGGGGCTTGCTGTGGCGGTGGCTTCTGCCGTGACAGAGGCGGCGCGGGCTTGCGGAGCGAGAGCCAGGGCGGAGAGAAATAGGAGCGTGAGTCGCAGGTTCATGGTCGTGGTGTTTAATGGGTTAGACGGATGAGTCCACGTGCCACACGCTCGAGTCCCTCAAGGAGGCGCTGACGTGGGCAGGCGGTGTTGATGCGGATGAAATGACGGCCTTCCTCGCCGTACATCTCCCCGGCATTGACCCACACTTTCTCCTTCTCAAGCAACTCGTGCTCGATGGTCTCGGAGTCGCAGTCGAGAGCGGAGCAGTCTACCCAAACAAGGTAGGTGCCCTCGAGACGAGTGACGGGGAACTGTGGCAGGCGCTCGGCGAAGAAACTGAGCAGAGCTTGGTAGTTGTCGAGCAGGTAAGCATTGAGCTGGCGCAGCCATTCGGCTCCTTCATCAGTGTAGGCTGCCATGAGGGCCTCGACGCCGAAGGGGTTGACATCGCACACTTCGTTGATGTTGATGGCACGGTCTATCTTCCGGCGTATGTCGGGATCGTCGCAGATGATGTTGGCTATTTGCAGTCCGGCGGTGTTGAACGCCTTGCTGGGCGAGTTGCATACGATGGCATTGTGCATGAGCTGGGGTGACAACGAGCCGTAGGGGATGTAGTCGTGCCCTGGATGGGTGAACTCGCAATGGATCTCGTCTGCCACCACACGTACATTGTGGCGCAGGCAGATGTCACCAAGGCGGAGCAACTCGTCGCGGGTCCACACGCGTCCGGCAGGGTTGTGTGGGTTGCAGAGCAGCAGGAGCTTGGCCTTAGGGTTGGCACACTTGCGCTCGAGGTCGTCGAAGTTGATGTGGTAAGTATGGTCTTCGTAGACGAGACTGTTGGACACGATCTCGCAGCCATTGTTGCGGATGGAGGAGAAGAAGCAATTGTAGACGGGACCTTGGACGATGACTTGGTCGCCGGGACAGGTGAGGGCCTTGATGATGGCGGACAGAGCGGGCACCACACCGGAGGTGTAGAGTATCCAACTGGGGTCAAAGGTCCATCCGTGTTGGCGGGCGAACCAGTCTGCCACCGTCTGGTAGTAGACTTCGGGCACGCGAGTGTAGCCGAAGATGCCGTGGGCGACCCTGCGCTGCAGGGCCTCGACGACGACGGGCGCAGTCTTAAAGTCCATGTCTGCCACCCACAAAGGGAGCACCCCTTCGGGGGCAGAGTCCCACTTGTAGGAGTTGGTGTGGCGACGGTCGGTCAGTTTGTCGAAGTTGTAGGTCATGGTCGCTGTGGTTTTATTTGCGGATGAGAATTTCGCAGTTGGCAGGATCCTTGACATTGTGGTCGAGGATGATTTCGCCATAGCCGTCGGCAACAATCTTGCCGGAGGTGGGGTTCTTCACACTCTTGATGGTGCCACGGATGTCGGCCTGGAGGGTGGAGTACTCGAAGGCACGGTCGCATTCAGGATCAAAGGTGCAGTTCTCGAGCACGAGGTTGTCTGCGTAACAGAGGGGCTGCTCACCGGAGATGTGGCAGTTGACAAGGCGCAGGTTGCGGGAGTGCCAACCGAGATACTCGCCGTGGAGTTCGGAGTCGTAGACGGTCACGTTGTCCACTTCCCAGAAAGAGTCCTTGGTGTCTATCTTGGCGTTGTGGATTTCCACGTCGCGGCAGTATTGGAAGACATACTTGCTGTCGCTTTCCAATCCGTCGACGCGGATATTACGGCAGTGCATGAAGGGATAGGTGCCGTCGTGGAGCACCACGTTGTTGAGGGTCAGTCCGTCGATGCCCCAGAAGGTCTCGTCGGCATCGTTGATGGTGACATTGTTGAGTTCGAGGTTCTTCATCTCACGGAAGAATTTCGGGCCGTTGATGACGCAGTCGGTCATCTTCATGTCGTTGGAGTACCAAATGGCAGAGCGGGAGCCGGGTGCGAAATAGCAGTTGACGATTTCCGAGCGGTCTACGTGCCAAAGGGGATATTTTCCCTCGAAATAGCAGTTGCGGCAGACGATGTCGCTGCACTCTTTGACGCCAGACTCGCCGAATGTCACACGCACGTGGTCGAGTTCGGTGTCGTGGATTTCAAACAGAGGACGCTCGCCTCCGAATACCTTGTTTTTGATCAGTTCCATAATGTATATGATGTTTCTTGTGTTTTTATATTCTTGTTGTTGGGATGATTATTTCTCTGTGGCTGGGACCTCTTTCACCCAATGTCCCCAGCGCAATCGGCAAAGGAAGATGAAGCCCCGGAAGCACAGTTCGGCGCACATGGCTATCCACACGCCTTTCAGCCCCAAAGAGGGGGCGAGAATGGCGGCGAGGACGATGCGCACGCCCCACATGCTGACGAGATTCATGCCGCTCGGAATGAGGGTGTTGGCGGTGCCGACAAAGACACCGTAGCTGACGATGGCGGCGGCGAACATCGGTTCGGCGAATGCCTCGATGCGCAGCACTTCTACGCCGAGCCGTCTCACTTCCTCCACGGGAGTCATCATCTCCATGGCAAAGGGGGCGCCGACGTACATCACGCAGCCCATCACGGCCATCACGACCATACCCATGGCGACGGCGATGTAGGCGAAGCGCTTCATCAGGTCGGTTCTGCCCGCGCCGTGGCTCTGTCCCACAAGGGTGGTGGCGGCATCGGCGATGCCGTAGCCGGGCATATAGCAGAGGCTCTCGATGACAACGCCGAAGGAGTTGGCGGCGATGGCGAAGGTGCCAAGCGGGGCGATGATGATGGTCATGGCGATGTAGGCACTGCACATGATAATCTGTTGCAGCCCCATGGGGGCGCTGATGCGGAAAGCATTGCGCAGGCAGTCGAGGGTGGGGCGGAAACGTCCCGTGTCGATATGTAGCGACAGTTCGCGGGAGCGGACGCAGAGGAAATACATCATCAGTGAGGCTGAGATGGTTTCGGCAAGCGCCGTGCCCAGGGCGGCACCCATGACGGAGAGTCCGGCACCGGGGATGAAGAGGCTGACACCCAGCACCATGACGGTGCGCGAGGGGAAGATGAGGAAAAAGTTGAACACCACATCGAGCGCCATCATGACCACACCCAAGGCGCTGGGCACCACAATGTTGCCACTGCTGCGGAGCATGCCGGCACCGAGCATGTTCATCATGAACACGGGGGCGAAGAGGGCGATGATGGCGAAGTAGTGTGAGGCCATAGTGTTGATGCTGTCGCTGCCTCCGAGCCATGCGGGCAGGAAGGGGCTGATGGCAAGTGCGATGAGAGAGATGATGAGGCTGGCGGTGAGAGCGGCACTGATGCCCTGGCGCAGCACGGAGCGCGCCTGTTGGCTGTCGTCACTGCCCAGGAGGTGGGCCACCTGGACATAGAAGCCGGCGGCGATGGCGGAGCAGATGCTGCCCATGAGCCATGTGGTCGACTCGGTGATGCCGATGGCGGCGGAGGCCTCGGCTCCCATGCTGCCCACCATAGAGGCATCGATATACTGCATGATGGTGGTGGTGAGCTGTGCCAGGATGGCAGGCGTGCTGAGCTGCAGCATCAGCCGCATTTGCTGGCCCATGGTCATGGGCTTGTGCTGGCGGATGAGCATCAGCAGTTGGTCCTTTTCCTTATTGGATTTCATCTGTCGGGGAAGTTTCGTTTATTTAGGTGTCTTGAGTTTGCTTGTCCCTACCCGCAAAATTACGGCAAAAATTCCGAAAGCGTGTGCCCGCTGCCGGTTTATCCGTAATTCGGGTAGGAGAAAAGAGAAAATATATACGTGTGGGGTTGTGGGGCTTGCCGACTGCGCTGCGTGAAGGTCAGTGTGCCTTGTCGTAGAAGAACAAATCTTGACGGGGTAGGCGGGCACTGTATTTCTTGCGCAGCTTGTCGAAGAGTGCCATGGTGTCCTTGGAGAATCCGTGGCCCTTCCAAGTGCTGGTGTTGGTGATGAGAATCCAACACTCGCCGTCGGGATATTTGAGGACGATGGCGCTGGTGCCAGAGAGAGAACCTGTGCGAATCCAAGGCTGACCCTTGGCGGTATAGTTCCAACCAAAGGAATAGTCGTGGTCGGGCATCTCGCGTGTCATCAGTCCTACGCTCTCGGGCGACAGGATGTCGGGGATGCGGCTGATGCCATCGACGGTGGCGACGAGTCGGCTCAACTCTGCCGCCGAGGCGCACCAGGCTCCGGCTCCCGCCAACCGTGGAATGTCGTTCTCGCCATAGCATTTCTCCACTTTGCGTCCGCTGTTGTTGTATTCGTAGACCGGCTCGGAGCCTTTGTGCATGTAGTATTTCACCTCGTTCTTCCGGCGGTCTTTCAGATAGTTGCCCGCAATGTGGAAGTCGTAGCACCCGGCGGGTTGGAGCACATTCTTCTGCATGAACTGCTCATAGCTCATGCCTGAACGTTTCTCGATAATCATCGAGAGCAGTGTGTAGCCGAGGTTGGAATAGTGCTTGCCTTGTCCCGGAGTGTAACCGAGGTGGCGTTTGAGGAGGATGCGGAGGAGTGTGCGGTGGTCGGGCGGCGTGGTGAGGTGGTTCTGCATGATGATGTAACGGGTGGAGAACATGGGGTCACCGGCATAGTTGTTGAACCCCGCCTTGTGGCGCAACAGTTGCTCGACAGTGATGTCGAAGTAGCGCTTGTCTTTGATGACGTTGGTGTAGGCGGTGTCGTTGAGGATACCCTTGGGACCGAACACGTGGTCGGAGAGACGCACCTTTCCCATTTCCCTAAGTTTCATCACGCCGATGGCGGTGACCAGTTTTGACACGGAGGCGAGGCGCATGATGTTGGATGGAGCCATGGGCTGGTTTTGCTCCCTGTCAGCCCAACCGTAGCCACGGGCGTAGAGCAGAGAGTCGCCCCGCGAGATGGCGAGTTGTGCGCCGTTAAGCTCCCAGCGCTTCATGTAGCGCTCCATGATGGAGTCGAGTCCGCCGACAGCCGACATGTCGTTGGTCAGCGTGTCGTTGAGGTGTTTCCAATGGTGCTCCTTCTGGGCTTCCTGGCGTGTGGTGGCGCAGCGTGTCAGGCAGCGTGTGAGTGAAAAAACGATGGCAGCGGCAAGAATGATGCCGCAGAGGGTGAATGATATCTTGTATTTCTTTTTAAGTCTTCTTCCCATGGTTGATATTTGTGGTCCTTCTTCTATTAAAAATGGACTACAAAGATACAAAAAAGCCACGACACGTGTCGTGGCTTTTTAAGTTATTTGATAAATGTTGCCGAATGTTTAGTATTTGATCAACTTGACTGTGGAGTTGAGTCCGCTTGGCACAGGTGCCCAATCGGCATAACTGGTCTTTTTGTAGTTGATGTCCACCACATTGATTTCGTTGAACTTGCGCCATTTTACACCCTTGCGGTCGAGGTCGGCGATGCGGTTGGCGGGCAGGTTGGTCACCTCGATGCGGATGGTATTGTTGCCAGGCTTGAAAGCCTGTCCGAGGTCGAGCTGGTAGGGTACGCACCAGGCGCAGCCCAGCAGTTTGTCGTTGACATAGACGCGGGCACTTTCGCGCACATCGCCCAAGTCAATCATCCATCCCTTGGCGCCCTTGAGCTGCTTGGCGGTCAGTTTCACGTTGGTGGTGTAGACGCCGGTGCCCATGGTCACCTTCACGCTGTCGTCGTCGAGGTTCTCCCAAGTCTGCAGCTTGCTGAGCTTGAAGGTCTTGTCTACTTTAGGGGCCTCCTCGGTGAAGCTGAGTGTCCAAGGATTGTTAGTCAAGTCGATGGTGGGAGCGTTGGCAGCCACCTGTGGCTTGAGCGCCACACCCTGCTTATCCTGTTCAGCGAGCGGACTGTTGAAGGTCTGCAGAATCATGGATTCACCACTCTTGAGCGCCACATGAATCTTGCCGTCCTTGGTCTCCACCTTGTAGCGCTTGCCGTCCACGGGGTCGAACCAAAGTGCGTCCTGATAGTCCACGGCGAGCTTCACGTAGTTGTCCATGTCGTTGGGCGTGAGGTTGGCGATGAAATAGTGGTAGCCCTTGTCGTTGCTGCGGCGGATGGTCTTCAGTCCGGGCTTGTTGTCTCTCGGCAGTCTCATCTCCTCCACCTTGGCGGCTGCTGCCATCTGGTCGGGCTTGAGTCCGTAGATGACGTGCGCGCCCTGTGCCTGCAACTGGTCGAGGTGGGCTTTCAACTCGGGTGTGAGCGTGGCTCCGTCGGGGATGATGATGCCGTGGTAGGAGGTGCCGGCGGCAGTCTGCAACTTACCGTCTTTCATGGCGGTGGTGTAGAGATATTTGTCACTGATGTAGTCACAGTCGTAGCCCAGAGCGTCGATGTCGAGAATCATCTGGCGGAACTCGGGGGCATTGTCGCCCATGGCATGGATGGTGAACATCATCAGCATGCTCTTGGCGGGTTTCAGCCACATGTCGCGGATGGGCAGGTAGACGAGGAAGTCGTTGTCGGGCTTGCCCGTCTGGAGAAAACTCTGGCAGCGCTCGATGTATTTCAAGAAATAAGGAGCGTCGCGCCAGATGCTGTTGGTGGGCGACATGTCGATGGAGGCATAGAACTTCCATCCTGGCCATGGATCGTCCTTGGGCGAATAGCAAGTGCCGTGGAAGAACATGTGGTTGACACCGGCGACGAACATCAAATCCATGTCGGGCTTCATTTGGGAGAGCGAGGTACGGAAGTGCTCGGTCAGCCAAGTGAAGGTCTCACTGCTGGTGTAGGGCTTGGCGTTGATGTGGGCAGCCGACGAGGCATACTTCAGCATCGAGAAGTCGGAGTCGTTGCGGCGGGTCTTGCCCGGGTCCTTGCGCAGACCCTTGATGCCGAAGTCGGAGAGGCCGAAGCCCTCAATCTCGGGAATGTCCACGGCGGAATAGCAGTCGATGAGGTTGGCTGGTGAACCGTGTGCCTGGTTGCGCACGATGGCGTTGTGGCTGTGTGCCCAGCCAACCCACTGGTTGGTGAAGTTCTGGAGCAGCATGTCGCCAAGAGTCTCGCGGTAGTCGGAGAGCACTTTCAGATCGGCATTGGTGTAGGTTCCACCTTTCTTATAAATGTCGATGAGTGAGGTCAAGTGGTCTTCCAACTTGTAGCCTCTGCGCTTGGCGAACTCGTCGAGCAGGGTGGGGGTCCAGTTGGCGCCGAACACCTCGTAGGAGTCGTTGAAGAAGGTGTGGGGATAGGCCACACCACTCTTGGTGAAGGCCTCGTCGAAGGTGTGGAGATATCTCGCCACGGCGCCCTTGTCGAAGTGGTCGATGACATAGCCTTCACCGCCAGGAGCCGCACGCTTCACCATCTGACGGGTGCGTCCGGCATAGAGGGCGACAATGCGCCAAGAACCTTTCACGCCGGGCTTCCATGTCAGTACGCCGTCCTTGGTGAAGGCGGTGAGGTCGGTGGCAGCGCCACTGGCAGAGTCATAGGCCATGACACGCTGCAGGGTAGCATAGGGAGCGTCTTTCTTCTCCTCCACGCTGACGTTGAGGGTGACCGTCTCTTTCTTCTTGGCGGTCTGCACGATCTTGTCCACGAAGATGGCTTTGCAGGCTCCATCGGAGATTTTCACGTTGGGTCCGCCGAAGGGCCATCCAGTGCCGTTGTTCATGTCTATCTCGATGCCTGTGCGCTTGCCCTCGTTCTCGACATACTGGAGCATCTGCATCCAGCGTGGCGACAGATAGGGGATGTTGTTCTTGTCGTTGCCCTGTACGCCGTAGAGCGGAGTGATTTCCAATGCGCCCAGTCCATGACTGGCATACTGCTCCATGTTCCATTTCACATCGGCTTCATTCAGGGCGGAGCCGAGCCACCACCAGCGGGCGGCGGGCTTGGCTTCCGTGGTCGGTGCGGGCCAGTTCTGGGCTTGGAGTCCCAGGGTGCCCATACCGAGCATGAATAGTGCGATATATCGTTTGTTTTTCATAATGTATTATTTGTTAATGAGCTTGTAGTATTCGGTGCCGCCGAGGAGGAAGCATCCGAGACCGAAGTCCTCGAAGTCGGGAATGTGTGTGGCTGTGACGGGCTGTCCGTCCTTAGGCTCCTTGCCAGTGCCCTGCACGTAGCCGAGGAATCCGTCAGCGCGTACGGCGTTGGTCTCCAGTCCGTTCCATGTCTTGTCGCAGATGGGGCGGTATTCCTTGGCTGGAAGGATGCCGTTGCGCACACCCCAGCTCATGCCTGCGAGGAAGAGCGAGGTGCCTGTAGTCTCCATGCCGCCGAAGGTGGTAGGTGAGACGAGGCTCACATTCCAGAAACCATCCTCACGCTGGCACTTCACGAGGGCCTTGCTCATGATGAGGAAGTCCTTCTTCAGTTCCTTGTAATATTTGTCCTTGGGAGAGAGCTGGTCCATCACACGGCAGAGAGCCACATACACCCAACCGTTGCCACGGCTCCAGTAGCAGTTGTTGCCGTCTTTCTCCTTGTAGGGAGGCACAAAGTCCTTGTCTCTCCACCAGAGACCCTCTTTCACGTTGAAGCATCCGCCTCCGCACTCGTTGCGCGACCAACGGTACATCTTCATCGCAGCATCCATGTATTTGCGCTCGCCGGTAATCTTGTAAAGGTGGGCATAGGCTGGCATGGCCATCTGGATGGCGTCAATCCATGTCCAGAAGTCCACTCTGCCGGTGGCAATCTGGTTGTCGAAGTCCTCGATGACGAATTTCTTCATCACGTCATCCTTGGTCATGTCGTAGCGTGCCAGGTAGGTCTGGGTGCAGCACTGGTCGTCGGCGTGTGTGGTCTTCACACCATTGCGTGGAGTCCACTTGTGGAAGTTGGCCCAACGGTCGGTGTAGTCAATGTAGGCAGGGTTCTTGTCAATGTCGTAGAGGGCCATCAATCCCTCATAATACACGCCGCGGGTCCACAAACTGCTGGGACGCTCGCGCTTCACAAAAGTGGGGAGTGTCGGGTCGGCATACTTCTTCATGAAGTAGGCGTTGGTGGATCTCAATGCGTTCAATACTTGTGTTGCTTTCTGATTTTGGGCAATCATTGGTATTGCACAAAATGCCAATGCGAATGTGATGATTGTCGCTTTAATCTTGTTCATGTCTTTAAATGGTAAATGTTGATTTGTTGTTTTTATCTGATTGCAAAGATAGTAATAAATATAAATATGTGTATGGTAGGCAACCAATTTTTATAGTTTATAAATCAAAAACTCTGAAACAATTTCCTCGTCTCGCATAAAGTTAGTACCTTTGCACACCGTTTCTTTGAATGAATATACTGTATTTATACAGTGCAGGTTCATTCCTATTATTAATACAATCATGCAAGATACACAGAACAGAGAATCTGAAAAACTCTTGCGGAGAAAGCTCGACTTGCTGCTCCGCACGGGTCAGTTGTTGGTGGAGAGTGCCGCCGACACCAGCCGAATCATCCGCAACATGGAACGCGCCGCCGCTTATTTGGGACTTCCTGACGAGAACCTCCACATCCATGTGACCTACAACATGCTGATGGTCAACTTGAGCGACGAGAACCATTCCTTCTCCAAGTTCCAGCGCTGCGACAAGCACGGCATCAACATGACCGCCATCTCGGCGCTGAGCAAGATGCTGTGGACTGCTATCCGCGAGAACTACACCCTCGACCAGTATGAGGCAGAGTTGGAGAAAATCCGTACGGCGAAGCGCAACTACACAGTATGGCAGGTGGCTGTCGGTGCAGGATTTGCCTGTGGCGGATTCTGCGTGCAGTTCGGCTGCGACTGGACCGCGTTTTTCTATGCCTCCATCGCCGCCATCCTCGGCTTCCGCCTGCGTGCCTGGCTCAACGAACTTGGCAGCAACGGCTACGCCAACATTGCGGTGGCAGCTTTCTTCTCCACGCTGTTGGCCTGGCTTTCCGCTTTCCTTTCCATGCCCGTCGTGCAGAACGTGTTGCCTGAATGGCTGGCAACAGTGCTCCACAGCGACACGCCATGGCACCCTTTGATGGCATGTGCCTTGTTCATCGTCCCCGGAGTGCCGCTCATCAACTTTGTCAGCGACATGCTTGACAATCATTTTGAGATGGGCTTGAACCGGGCGCTCAACACGCTGCTGATGGTTGTCGCCATGTCGTTCGGCATCGCCGTAGCCATCAAGCTCTGCGTCATCGACAACTTCGTGAAGACCTTGAGCATGGTGCCCCACAACAACTATCTCTCCTATGCCGTGGCAGCAGCCATCTCCGCTATGGGCTTCTCCATGATTTTCAATATTCCCCGGCGTCTTCTTCCCGTGGTGGCTGTCGGCGGTATCATTGCCGTCTGCACCCGCAACTTCGTCAACCTGGGCCCGAGCAACAACAATATTGGACTTGACCAAGGACTGATCATCGGTTCACTGGCCGGCTCTGCCGTCATCAGTATTATCTGTATCAAGGCCGTACACAAGTTCCACACCCCCCATCAGATTCTCGCCATCCCGAGTGTCATCCCGATGGTGCCCGGTGTGCTGATGTACCGTGCCTTGTTCGGCTTGATAGAGATGCAAGGCGTGGTGGGAGAGTTGACCGAAGCTTTCTCCAATGGTGTGAAAGCCTCGCTCGTCATTCTGTTCATCGCCATCGGCGTGGCCATCCCCAATGTGTTCTTCCGCAAGTGGATTGCTCCAAGCCGCCGCAAGAAACTCCAGATGCTGATAGAAGAACGCCGGAAGCGCGGAGAGTTTGTGAATCTCGAAAATATGTAAAACTGACACGTTTGTCAGTCGGAAGTGGGGG
>JBNMIE010000036.1:0-21164 GCA_050873125.1 Prevotella sp. | reverse complement strand
ACCACGTGTGGCTATGTTGAGCTTCTCTACCAAGGGTTCAGCCAAGCATGAAGTGGTAGACAAGGTGGTTGAGGCTACACGTCTTGCCCATGAGCGTGCACCACAGCTCCTGTTGGATGGTGAACTCCAGGCAGATGCAGCGCTTGTTCCAAGTGTTGGCGCCAAGAAGGCTCCAGGCAGCGAAATCGCCGGAAAGGCCAATGTGCTTGTCGTTCCTTGTCTCGAGGTGGGCAACATTGCCTACAAGCTCGTGCAGCGTCTCGGCGACGCCATCGCCATCGGTCCTATCCTCCAGGGTATCGCCCGTCCAGTCAACGACCTCAGCCGCGGTTGCTCCGTAGATGACATCTACTACATGGTAGCCATCACTGCTTGCCAGGCACAGGATGCAAAGAACAAGTAATCACTCAAAATAGACAATCAAAACAATGAAGATATTAGTATTGAACTGTGGAAGCTCGTCAATCAAGTACAAGCTCTACGACATGGACAACGAGTCTGTATTGGCACAGGGCGGTGTGGAGCGCATCGGCCTCGACAACGCTTTCATTAAGGTGACATTGCCAAGCGGCGAGAAGAAGCAAATCATGCACGACATGCCCGACCACAAGGAGGGTGTGAACTTCGTGTTCAAGTGCCTCCTCGATCCCGAGATTGGCGCCATCAAAGACTTGAAGGAAATCGACGCTGTCGGTCACCGCGTAGTGCAGGGTGGCGACCTCTATGAGAAGAGTGTCATCGTAGACAAGAGCGTGGAAGACGGTATCGAGAGTCTTTGCGACCTCGCTCCTGTTCACAACGCCGGCCACTTGAAGGGTATCCGTGCTGTAGACCACCTCATGCCAGGCACACCACAGGTTTGCGTGTTCGACAACGCATTCCACTCTACCATGCCAGACTATGCCTACATGTACGCCATTCCATACGACCTCTACACCAAATATCATGTGCGCCGTTATGGTTTCCACGGAACCAGCCACCGCTATGTTTCACAGCGTGTATGCGAATTCTTGGGCCGCGACATCAAGACTCAGCGCATCATCACCTGCCATATCGGCAATGGTGCCAGCATCTCAGCCGTGAAGTATGGCAAGTGTATGGATACCTCTATGGGCTTGACCCCATTGGCAGGTGTGATGATGGGTAGCCGTTCTGGCGACATCGACGCTTCTGCTGTTACCTATCTGATGGAGAAGTTGAACATGAAGCCACAGGAAATGGCTGACTTCTTGAACAAGAAGAGCGGTGTGCTCGGCATCTCCGGCATCTCTTCAGATATGCGTGAGGTTGACGCAGCAGAGAAGGAAGGCAACCCACGTGCTGCTCTCGCCATGAAGATGTATGCTTATCGCATCAAGAAGTACATCGGTGCATACGCTGCCGCTATGGGTGGTGTGGACATCGTGGTATGGACAGCCGGTGTGGGTGAGAACCAGTCTTGCACTCGTGCCCGTTCTATGGAAGGTCTTGAGTTCCTCGGCATCAAGATGGATGAGGAGAAGAACAATGCCATCCATGGCGAGGAAGCCATCATCTCTGCAGCCGACTCAAAGGTTCCCGTGGTGGTTATCCCAACCGATGAAGAGCTTGTCATCGCTCGCGATACTTTGAAGCTTGTCAGCGAGAAGAAGTAAACAGGGTCTTCCCATACATATTAAAATAAGAAAAAGCCAAACTGCCTCATGCGGTTTGGCTTTTCTTTATATATAAATAGGTGTAAGCAAGACCGAATGGCGTCGGAAACAATTATTTTTGCTATTATCGTGTAAATTTTACGCAATTTGTTTGGAGGTTATTTGATAAAGAATTATCTTTGCGTAAGATTTACACATTACAAGCATGGAAACGAAAGAATATTGTTATAAATATCCCCATCCGAGTGTTACGACAGACTGCGTGATATTCGGTTTTGACGGGAGCAAACTGAAAGTGTTGCTCATTGAACGTGGCTTGGAGCCCTTTAAAGGGAAATGGGCATTTCCGGGAGGATTCCTCAAGATGGATGAGTCGGCGGAAGAAGGAGCCTTGCGTGAATTGCGGGAGGAGACAGGCTTGACCGGTGCCTACATTCGACAGTTCCATGCGTTTACAGCTCCCGATCGGGATCCACGTGAACGTGTCATCACCATTGCCTATTTTGCCTTGGTGCGCCTTCAGGAAGTGGTCGGTGGAGACGACGCAGCCCAAGCGCAATGGTTCTCGCTTGACGAAGTGCCTTCGTTGGCTTTCGACCACGACCAGATATTGCGTATGGCGGAGCATGAACTGCGTCGGCTCATCCATTTTGAGCCTATCGGCTTCGAACTGTTGCCCGAGAAGTTCACGATGAAAGCCTTGCAGCGCCTCTATGAAGCCATCTTGAATGTGAAGTTCGACCGTCGCAATTTCTACAACAAGATGATGCATCTCGGTCTGTTGAACCAGTTGGACGAGACCGTGAAACAGCCGGCGAAGAAAGATGCCTATCTCTATACCTTCAATCCCGACATGTATGAGGAGATGAAGCAAAAGGGATTCAGACTGGAGTTCTAACCTAATTAAATATAAAGAATATGGAGCAGAGTAACAAGCAGTTGAAAAACATGTTGATGGGCGCTGCCGTTGGCGATTTCGCCGGCAGTGCCTATGAGGGCAGAACGCATCGCACCAAGGATTATGATGCCGTAAAGATGTTTTCGTCCCGTGCACATTTTACCGACGACACCGTCTTGACGTTTGCCTGCGCCGAGGCATTGATCAAAGGGCTCGATATGGGGACCAACATTTGGATGTGTGCCAATCAACATCCGAAAGCCGGCTTCAGCTCACGTTTTAAACTTTGGATGCAAGACCACTATCACGAGCCTTATCGCTCCCTGGGTAATGGCAGTGCCATGCGCTGTTCTGCAGCCGGATGGATGGCCAAAACGGAAGAAGAGTGTATAGAGTTGGCCACTGCCACCGCCATGCCCACCCACAACCATCCGGAAGGAATCAAGGGAGCCGTGGCTACTGCCCTGTGCATTTGGCATCTGAAGAACGGCAAGGACAAGGATTTCATACAAGAAAAAATCTTGCCGGAGTATTATCCCCAATGGGCAGGCTTGACCTATGATGAAATAAAGCCCGATTACACATTCAATTCCGTCTGCTCCGGCACAGTTCCACCAGCCATTCTTTGTTTCCTCAAGTCCTCCGATTATGTCGACTGCCTGCGCCTCGCAATTTCTCTTGGCGGTGATGCCGACACACTGGCAGCCATAGCCGGTCCCATGGCCTATGCATACTATCGGGAAATGCCCGAACACCTGCTCTATTATGCTCTGAAGAAACTTCCAGAGTGGATGCAGAATGTGAACGACGAATTTGACGACTATTGCAACAACAGATAAAACCCGTGATATGGAACCGATAAACATTGAAAGATTCATAGAAGCGCAAGACCGGTATGGGAGTTACAACACGGCCTTGCAAGAGATCAAGAACGGACGGAAGCGTTCGCATTGGATATGGTATGTTTTCCCGCAGATGAGAGGCTTGGGATACAGCAGCATGAGTCAGGAATACGGCATCAGCTCTCTCAGTGAAGCCAAAGCCTATTGGAACAATCCAATTCTTCACGATAGACTGTTGGAAATAACAGAAGCCCTTCTATCTCATATGGGAGACTCCATTTGGCAAATCTTCGGCAAAATAGATGCGATGAAAGTGCGTTCATGCATGACCCTCTTCGACCACATTGCACCCCACAATGTTTTCAGAGAAGTAATCGACCTCTTTTATAACTCTCGAATATGCGAGAAGACCTTGTCACTTCTCAAGGAGGAAGACGTTTAGCAGAGTTGATTACTTGACTTTTTAAATAAAGATATTTAAATATTTATCCCCATATTTGGCATTAAATAAAGAAATAACTATATTTGCAGAATGATTACGGAATATGGGATAGAAGCGAAGTCTAATTCGGAAATTATCTCTGAACTTGGACGCAGATACAAGGAATATAGGCTTTTCAGTGACCTCACTCAAAAGGAGGTCGCTGAAAGGGCCGGTGTGAGTATTTTTACGATTAGCCAGTTTGAAAAGGGGGAGGCTCGTAACATCGGTTTTGGAACGATTCTCTCATTGTTGAGAAGTATCGGGTTCTTGGAAGAGGTGGAAAAACTTCTTCCTCCAATGCCTGTACTCCCGACTCAAATAAAGAAATCTGCAGAAAAGAAAGAAAGGGTAAGGCATGAAAGATAATATAGTAGAAGTTCATGTGTCATTGCTCATCTCAAAACATATTGGACCAAGAAGATAGAGAAGGTCTTGATGGAAAATATATGAGGAATAATATAACGGTCATTAATGGCAGTCTGTTTAACTCAAGGGCGCAGACATTGGTGAATACGGTGAACTGTGTCGGTGTTATGGGAAAGGGTATAGCTTTGGCGTTCAAACTTAGATATCCGTCAATGTTTGAATTGTATAGGAAATACTGCAAGAAAGAACTGATTACTGTGGGGAAGCTGTGGCTTTATAAGGTTGCTCCCTCAGGACCATGGATACTGAATTTCCCGAAAAAAACGCATTGGCGATTTCCAAGCGAATACGAATACATAGAGAAAGGACTTCAGAAATTTGTTGACACCTACAAGGGAAAGGGTATCACCTCAATCGCTTTCCCATTATTAGGCGCAACCAATGGAGGTCTTGACAAAGACAAGGTCCTGGAAATAATGTTGTCTTATCTCTCTAAATGTGACATCCCGGTTGAAATATATTGTTATGAACCGGGGCACTTTAGCTGAAAACAAATGAAAGGATCGTATCATTATTCCAAAAGCGGAGTTTGATGCGACCCTTTTATTATACAGTAACTTTTAGGGTAGTTTTGATTTACCCTCTAATGATTTTTACATCTCACAAATCTCCACACAAATCAACTATTTAGTAACGACTTGAATAGTGAGATGAGTGTGAGCTATGCGAGCTGTGAGAAGAATGAGAACTGTGCGAATAATGACCCGCAAGAGAGCTCTTTACCATGTCAATGGCTTTTTGCAAGACCAAAGGTTGGTTCTTCTGCTTCTCAATTTGAGTTGTTTCGTCATCATTGCCCAACACGTTCTTGATATTATCAGTAACGTTGGCGCAAAAACTCGTTGTTGCGATAAATGCCGAAACAAGCAAAAACATTAGTCTCTTCATTGATACCTCCGTTTTTAAGTTTGACAATAAAATTAATAACACACTACAAGGATCTTTTCCTTGCTATAAGTTTAACTGCTACATGACCTTCCTTCTCTTCGGATTCTTCATATTCCTCGATTTCAAAATCAGATGATAGGCGTGAAAAAAGTTCCCCCTTTAGTGGTAATTCTAAAATATTACCTCCATGTATCTGAGGTGTTTCAACTATTAGAGTACCATTACGTTTTAACATATTGATGATAGAATCCAGAATTGAAATGGAATAAAGATGGACATTAAGTATGATATCACAACACTCAGAATGAGTTAATGTTTCAATATCGGCCTTCTTTATAGTCAGATTGCTGGCATGTTCTTTTTGTTTCCATTCTTCAAGATATTGTAATGCTTTAGGATCTAAATCTATAGCGAAAACCTTGTATCCTTTTTGAATGAGCCATTGAGAATGTCTTCCATAGCCACACGGAACATCATAAATAATAGGATGTTCATATGATGTCAATACTTTTTCCATATGGCTTTTCACAAAATGTGAGATATCTTGTAATCCATCTTTTGGCGTAGGCATGGGTGTATATTTTATTTGTGGCTTGATGTGCCTACTATGCCTACTAAGATTTGATGCAAAAAATCCTCCACATTCTCTCTTAAGCGTACATTCTTCACAACAGGGAAGATACACATCTTTCCATTCACTGATTGATTGCTTTGCGAATGGACGCAATTCGGATGGAAGTACACACAATTGGGCATTGTAGATATAAGTCGTAACACCTCTGTCATTCAACAAAAGTACGGCTTCTCTTAACTCTTTATTATAGTCATATGGGTCTATCCATAAATCTTTCAAGTTCGTCTCAGCCAACCCTGTAGTTTCCATCTGCATAAAAGCAACCTGTGTGACAAATGGGAAATTATGATAGATATAATCAGCTAACTGGGGCAATCTCTTATAGGTCTGTTTGTGGACAACTACTCTTAAGCCTATCTGTTGCCCAAATTGCGCTAAATTATATAAGCCTTGTACCGTCTTATAAAAGGTTTTGGCTCCGACAATATGATTATGAATAGAGGCGATGTCCGAAAATATCGGAATGTC
Organism: Prevotella sp.; assembly: GCA_050873125.1. GTDB lineage: Bacteria > Bacteroidota > Bacteroidia > Bacteroidales > Bacteroidaceae > Prevotella. The sequence continues at coordinate 14,890 of JBNMIE010000036.1, read as the reverse complement.
TATTTGTAAGTCATGATGGTTGCAAGCTGCCAATTTTGCAGCATAGTCAATATCTGCGAATTTTACTCCGTTTGATAGTATGCTTATGGCAGCTTTAGGACATGATTTTTTTATTTGACGTATAATCTCAAACAATCTATCGCCAATCAAAGTAGGCTCACCACCTGTAATGCCAACTTCTTGTGTATCCTTGTCAAACAGTTTTATCAAGTTCAGATTAAAATCTGTCCTGTCTTTTTCCTGTAATACTGGAGGTTGAGGACACATGATACAGCGATGATTACAACGAGCTGTCGCAAAAATAGCATTGGATGTAGATTTGATTTCATAAAGGAAACATATCTCTCCATCCGTTGTGATATTTAATACGTCACCATCATTGAAGTCTGAAATGTTGTCAACTTTAATATATGGCGTAGATGTATTATCCGATAAATCATGTGTCGAAACAATAGCCTTATAACCTTTTGGCAATTTTTTTTCATTGGTCACAAGGATATATGTTGAACGATTGAATATATTCTTATCGTTCAATGTTACTCGTCCAAGAAGTTCTTGTGAGTTAGAACAAGCTAATGCTTTCATTTGTTTCATTTTCTCAACCTTTTAAGTGCATCAATGGAGGCTTTGCATCCCATATTTGCTGCCATTTGATAATAATAGATAGCTTTGTTAATATCTTTTTTACAGCCCAAGCCACTTTCGTATAAATACCCAAGCCCATCTATTGCATTAATGTCATCTTTATTTGCTGCCATTTCTGTAAAATAGAACGCTTCTTGATAGTTGGTATCACCGCCAAGTCCAAGCAAACAACACTTTCCATACATATACATACCTTCTGGATGACCATTCAAAGCTGCTTTGTGGAAATATTTCCGTGCAGAGATAACATCTTTAGATGTTCCTATACCGAAATAATAATCACTACCTAAATTGTACATAGCATAAACACATCCATTCTCTGCGGATTTCTTATATAAGTAGAAAGCCTTGGATGCATTTTTAGAAACGACCTCTCCATTGTCATAATATAAAGCTAAATCATATTGAGCTAAAGGATATTCCAAATTAGCAGCTTGTTCAACATAATAGAATGCAGAATCAGCATTTTGTTCTACTCCTGTTCCTTCTCTATAAGCTACCCCTATATTATATTTCGCTTTAGGATGGTTTTGTGATGCCGCTTTTCTAAGCCAATCTATCCCTTTTGCATAATCAGGGGAAATTCCATTCCCTGTCATAAAACATAGTCCAACAAAATACTGTCCTTCTGCATTTCCTGCTATTGCATCATTCATAGCAAGGGCAAATCCAGAATCAGATTTGCTCTGTGAAGAACAAGGAATTACTTGTATGATAAGTATACCGATGATGAATAAAAGATTTTTCATATGCGTTGCTTTTTACTTAATCCAAGACCAAAATATTCTGTTTATCTCTGGGTCATGCATTTGCAGAAGTTCAAAAAGATAATGCATAATAGCTTTGTTCTTCTTGCACATCTCATTTGTAGGCCGATACCCAACCATATCTCCTTGTTCTGACATATTTCTAACAGGGTCAGCGCCACAATAAGGTTGGAATACACATTCTGCACATTCTGGCAAGCATTCATTACAAGCATTATTGATAATATTATGCAGTTTCTCTCCATTGAACATGCTTTGATATGAATCCTCGTTCACATTGCCAAGTCTGAAATAATAGTTCTTGAAACGTGCCATCATTCTTCCTTCGTCTGCAACGTACACACTGCCATCATAATCATATATTGCTCCAGCTATGCCAACACCGGCAGGAGATTGTAAGTCAACGAACCCTGTGGCAAAAGGAGTCAGAATCCTGCGAAGAAGCAATGCTGCATACCCCTCAACAAAGAATATTCCTTTCTTGTTGATTTCGATGATATAGTCCAGCCCATCTTTGTAGTTCTTCACGAAATCTTCTATCGGGTAGGCTATCTTGTTCTTATGCTCTTTTGCAAAGCCGTAAGGATTCAATGCTCTTAGGAATATATTATGGAAACCTAATCGGATGTATTCGTCAATAATGTCCTTGAATCTTCCGAGACTATACTTTGAGGTAGTCATTAAAGCTGATGCACATTCATCATCCCCCCAAATTCCTCGAATCATCTGTAGATTTTTCTCAAAAATAGCATGGTGATCAAGATTTTTGTTTTGAAGCGGTCTGTTGGTATCATGCAAATCTTTTGGACCATCCAAAGATGTTGAAATCATACAATTATGTTTTTTTAGGTACTTGACCATCTTCTCGTTGAGCAAAGTAAGATTGGTACAGATGACAAATTCCAATTCACGTTTCTTGAATAGGTTCTGCCATTCTGCCTCTTCTATGATATACTTCACCATTTCAAAATCAGTTGAAGGGTCACCACCTTGGAACTCAATTTTAATACATGGAGAAGGAGACATGAAGATTGTTTTGACAATATTCTTTGCCGTTTTCTTTGTCATATCGGCAGAATGGTCAGTACTTTCATGCCTTTTCACCTGACAATAGATACAACTTGAATTACAACGCAAAGTTGGTACTACCATATGCAAAGAAGTGAAATCTTCCAAGATACTCTTCTTTGTTCTGAACTTAGTAGCCAACATTTTCACTACATCTGCTACATTGTCGGTCGTGGCTATTTGCTTAGACTCGATGTCATAGAACAAGTCACTTGTAGGGTCAAGTTCACCCTTGACGAATTTGTAAAAGTCGTCATTCTTTAGGAATATGTATTCTCCGACATCATTCGATAGAAGATATTCTTCCTCGTTAAATCGAGCGAAACGGAAAGGGAGTATTGAATATGTATTCATGATTTCTATAAATTACTTGAGATGTGTGAAGCATGAGACATATGTGCCATATGTGAAGCATGGGTACAAGCATAGTGGGTACCATTTATTGAAGAATGCCATGAACCACCTCCTCTCTGTGATTCCCATAATCTTTGTAGTAATTCGGCTTCATTACGTGGCAAAATAGTATCCTTATGCCCTGTTGCAGTCAACTTTACCATATCTGTAAGACATGTGTCTTTTGAAGTTTGTTGCAAGATAAATCTCGAATTTGCTTTACTTTCTTTCTTGTTGTTACAAGAGAGAATAACAAATAAACCTATAATATAAAATAAAAGTCTTTTCATCTTTTAGTGATAGGTCTAAACGCTTCCTCTACTATCAAATCGCGGATATGCCCATACTTCTCCGTTGTAATCTCACGAAGTTGTTGGTCAATCAAGTCATTGCAGAATTGCTTAACAATATTCTCGTTAAGTCCACCATCTTTTGATTCAAAGATAACACAGACACGTTTATCATCATCAGGCATTGTGTTCTGATAGACAAAGAATTTATCTGTATATTTGTAAATTGTAGCAGTTATAGCCTTTTCACTGTATAAGTTCAAGTCAATGGTTACTTGAAAACCTCCTTTGTCAGTCTTTGTGATTGGAACTTTTATACAATTCATACCAACTATTTTTTTTGCCAACGGCTACCATATTGGCATGATTAATAAATGGTTGGTATATATACATGAAAACGTGGAGCCAGCCTGTCGCTCGTTCCACAGTGTAAAGGCCTTCGCATTGCCCTGCCAGTCGAAAACGAGCAACGCCGAAAGCCCCACGTTAGTGTAAGTATATAATTCACCATCAACGACAACGAGCGGTAGAATCGTCCGAAGCCAATGAGGGTTGTATACAATACACCCCATGAGGCGTTCCCGTTGCTTTGCTTCTGACTAGCAGTTTAGAGTTTGCGAAGTTCTTACACTGTCAAAACCAAAGCGTCAGTTACGCCTTATATGTATATATGTCTGCCCAACCTCTGCCCGTTGGGGCTTTCGGTATGGGATAGACATTGCAAAGATAATGCACAAGTTTTAAAATGTTGTTCTTTTTGTGTGCATTTTTCTTTGCAAGAAGCATTTTTAGCATTGTTTAACTATTCTGTTAGATTGGTCACGATTAAAACCAACGGCTTGTTATTCTGTAATAATGGTGAAAGAGATACAACCTTCATTATCCTAATCGTGGAATTTTGTGATAAAACGCCAATGAAACCCTAGGAATTTTGTGATTTTTGAGCTGAAAACCTTGGGAATTTTGTGATAAAGTACTATCTTTGCAGGAAATGTAGACGAGTAAACTTCTTGATTATGAAACTATTGCGAAGGAAAATCGATGAGTATCTGAAGGGTTGGAAAGAAAATGCAGATAGAATGCCGTTGATTGTTAAGGGAGCACGGCAAGTGGGGAAGACGGCTTCCATCCTACAGTTCGCACATGGCAACTATAAAAATGTAGTTGCCATCAACTTCGTATTGCAGCCTAAATATAAGGCCATCTTCGAGGATGGATATGAAGTGGACAGCATTGTCCGCAATCTTACGCTTATTGATCCTTCTGTCGAGGTAGAGACGGGCAATACGCTGATCTTCTTTGATGAGATGCAGGACTGTCCGGCATGTGCTACTAGCTTGAAGGCTTTCAAGATGGATGGGCGATATGATGTTATTTGTTCTGGATCACTCATGGGCATTAACTATCGTGAGATAGAATCAAATAGCGTTGGCTATAAGGAAGATTTTACCATGCACTCTATGGACTTCGAGGAGTTTCTTTGGGCTAAAGGATATCAAGACGACTTTGTGGACCACCTTTTCAATAAGATGCTTGAAGTCACACCTCTTTCCAATATAGAGATGGACGTCTTGGAAGATTTGTTCCGTGAATATATGACAATAGGTGGAATGCCTGCCGTTGTCAACATGTTTGTGACTAACGATAACTATAGCGGTACACTCAAGTTGCAGCGCCAACTCCTTCTCGACTATGAAGAGGACATTACAAAATATGCCCAGGGACTTGACAAGGGAAAGGTCAAGAATGTGTATGATCATATCTCAGTCTTTTTGGGACAAGACAATAAGAAATTTCAGATAAGCAAGATTGCTCACGGAGCCAGGAACCGAGAGTATATAGGAACCGTGGAATGGCTTCGGGATGCAGGCATTGTCAATGTTTGCTATTGTCTTGCCCAAGTGTCGTTGCCTCTAAAAGGAAATTATGACCCTAAATCCTATAAATTATATTATAAGGATACAGGATTGTTGGTAGCTTCCCTTGATGAAGAGTCGCAGGAAGACATGAGGGTGAATAAAAACTATGGAACCTATAAAGGTGCCATTTATGAGAATGTGGTGGGAGACATGCTTGTGAAACAAGGGTATGACCTCTATTTCTATCGCAATGAGAAATCCACTTTGGAGATGGACTTCTTTGTCCGCGATGCCAAGTCGCTTATCCCTGTGGAAGTGAAGGCCACAGACAATGCAACCAAATCGCTGTCTAAGTTGACGTCGCAAGATGGTAAATATCCCGATATCCTGTATGGGGTCAAACTTTGCAACAAAAACATTGGGTTTAATGGACATTTCTATACCTTTCCATATTTTCTCACCTTCTTGCTTCGGAGGTTTTTGAGGGCAAGACGTTGATTTTATTCCACCCCTCCCCAAGAAAACGTTTGCGTGGAATTAACAAATATTATGGGCTTGACATTAATCAAGGGAAAGCAAAAATGATTACCTTTGTCTTGACTATTAAAAACTAATATTTGATAAACAAACGAAATATGGGCGATAAGATTGTTACTTTCGGAGAAGTGTTGCTTCGCTTCTCAAAGTATGGATACAGGAGAATAGGACAGGGCGACCTCTACAAGGGCAACTATGGCGGAAGCGAGGCCAATGTGGCTGTGTCGCTCGCCGTGCTGGGCGACAATGTGCAGTATGTCACCCGGTTGCCGGACAGCAGGATTGGACTGGCCTGCAAGATGCATCTCAATGAATACAATGTGGGCCTCGACCATGTGGTCTATGGTGGCGACCGTCTGGGTGTCTACTATTTCGAGGAGGCTGCTGCCATGCGCAATTCCAATGTCATCTACGACCGCGAGGACTCTTCTTTCTATTCGCTCAAACCGGGCATGATCGACTGGAACGAGGTGCTCAAGGGTGCCACGCTCTACCACACTTCCGGCATTGCTTGCGCCATATCCAAATCATCGGCTGAGGCTACCATCGAGTCGATGAATGTCGCCAACAAACTGGGGCTGACCGTGTCTTTCGACATCAATTTCCGCAAGAACCTCTGGAAGTATGGTGCCGATGCCAAGGAGACGCTGACCAAACTGTGTCAGGAGAGCGATATCATCTTCGGCGACACCGGAGAATATAAGTTGCTCACAGGCATGGAGGTTCCTTTCAATGCCCAGTCTGAGGACTATGAGATGGATTTAGAGGCTTGGGGCAAGCTCTTTGCCAAGGCACAGGAAATCTGTCCCCGCTGCAAGCACTTCCTGATGGCGGTGCGCAACCAGATTACGACCAACCACCATGTGCTCACGGGTTTGCTCTATTCTGATGGCAAACTTTATCACACTCGTCTTTACAACATCGAGAATGTCATCGACCCCATGGGAGTGGGTGACGCCTTCATCGCCGCCTATCTGCATGCCGTCTTGAAATGGCCTGACAATCCTCAGCATTGTCTTGACTTCTCGCTGGCTGCTTCTGCCATGAAGAATACGGTGCCTGGCGACCAGAACATCGTTTCGGAAAGCGAGATAGAAAACGGCATCCATTATTATCGCGACAAGAGTTTCACCGACTTGATTGAGTGGATAGAATATTGATGTGACGGCGTGTGAATCTCTCGCGTATACGAGAAATTTTTCCGTTTTTATCATACATCATACACAAAATGTGGATTTCGCTTTTGTAATTATCTGATTATGAATTGGTTACAGAACGAGATGGCCGAGGGGCAACCTACACAAATCATACATGGAACCTACATAAACCTACACGATTCGGGCAAAAATGCCTTATTCATGTGTGTATGATGGCTTGAAAACAAGCACGATTGTCTCAACAAAATGATTTAGCGTCACGAAACGATTTAGTTCAAAATGGTTCAAGGCGGTGGGCACTCGATGCCCACCGCCTTGGCATTGAGTGCCCAGACTTGCGTACCAATTTTGGGCATATCGTGAGGATGTATGTTGTGTAGGTTCCGTGTATGATTCATGTAGGTTATTTCTGAAAGATGCAAGTGTGCAATATGCAGATTGTCAGTGCGTTATGACCATGAAAAATGATAAGAATGTAGGATGTAGGATAATCTCGGGAAAAATTAATATATAGAAAGCAAAAAGAGCCTTCGGGGCTTGATTTTTCCGCAAATTCTGCCATGTTTTCATGGGGATGGCAGGGGCATTGAAGCAATAATTGGGCTTGATGTTTTGTCATGCCGAATAAAAGCACTAATTTTGCAATCTATATGGTACTGAATTACATTTGGATAGCATTCTTTTTAGTTGCTTTTGTCATCGCAACAGTGAAGCTGATATTCATGGGGGATATGACCGTCTTTCCCGCCATGATGGACTCCACGTTTTCTTCTTCCAAGACCGCCTTTGAAATTTCGCTGGGCTTGACCGGCGTTCTTTCCCTTTGGCTCGGCATCATGAAGATAGGCGAGAAGGGTGGGGTGGTCAGTGTGCTTGCCCGTGCCTTGTCGCCGGTTTTCGCCAAACTCTTCCCCGACATTCCCAAGGGACATCCGGTGACCGGCTCCATCTTCATGAACATCGCCGCCAACATGCTCGGCCTTGACAATGCCGCCACGCCGTTGGGCCTCAAGGCGATGGAACAGTTGCAGGAACTCAACCCGAAGAAAGACACGGCGTCCAACCCGATGATTATGTTTCTGGTGCTCAATACGAGCGGTCTCACCCTCATCCCGGTGTCCATCATGGTTTACAGGGCGCAGATGGGGGCGGCGCAGCCCACCGACATCTTCATCCCGATATTGCTTGCCACCTTCTTTTCCACAGTGGCGGGCATCGTCATCACTTGCCTCTTCCAGAAAATCAATCTTTTCAACCGCACGCTCCTGCTCACTTTGGGCGGCATGTGTGTGGTGGTGGCAGCCATCATCTGGGGCTTCAGCCAACTGGACAAGGACCAGATGAACGTGGTGAGCACCTCGGTGGCCAACATCCTGCTGATGCTCATCATCGTGGGGTTCATCCTCGCCGGCATGCGCAAGCGGATCAATGTCTACGACGCTTTCATCGAGGGGGCCAAGGATGGTTTTTCCACAGCCGTGCGCATCATTCCTTACCTTGTGGCGATACTGGTGGGCATCGGCGTGTTCCGTGCCTCGGGAGCCATGGACATGTTGGTTGACGGCGTGAAATGGCTGGTTGAGACTTGCGGCGGCAACACCGACTTTGTGGGCGCCTTGCCCACGGCACTGATGAAACCCCTCTCGGGCAGTGGGGCCCGTGGCATGATGGTCGACGCCATGACCACCTATGGCGCCGACTCTTTCGTGGGGCGTTTGAGCTGCATCTTCCAAGGCTCCACCGACACCACTTTCTATATCCTGGCTGTCTATTTCGGCAGTGTGGGCATCCGCTACACCCGCCACGCTGTGGCTTGCGGACTGCTTGCCGACTTGGCGGGCGTGATTGCCGCCATCGCTATCAGCTACCTGTTCTTCGCATAAAATCAAAAGACAAAGATATTCACAATTATGGCAAACTTAAAGTCGCTTGCAAAAGATACTGCCATCTATGGCATGAGCAGCATCATCGGCAGATTCCTCAACTATCTGCTTGTGCCCCTCTACACAGCCAAACTCTCTGCCGCCAGCGGAGGCTATGGTGTCATCACCAACATGTATGCCTACACCGCCCTGCTGCTCGTCATCCTGACCTACGGCATGGAGACCACTTTCTTCCGCTATGCCAACAAGGAGGGCGAGGACCCGCAGCGGGTCTATTCCACCATTCTGACAGCCGTGGGCACCACATCGCTCATCTTCGTGCTGCTCGTGCTGGGCTTCCTGTCGCCCATCTCCTCGTTCATGGGCTATGCCGACCATCCCTCCTATGTTTGGGTGATGGCGATGACGGTGGCCATCGACGCTTTCCAGTGCATCCCGTTTGCCTACTTGCGCTATAAGAAACGCCCGATGAAGTTTGCCGCCTTGAAGTTGCTCTTCATCGTGCTCAACATCGCGCTCAACCTGCTGTACTTCCTTGTGCTGCCCGCCCTCTATCAGTCACATCCCGATTGGGTGAGCGGCATCTATGACCCGACAGTGGGTGCGGGCTATGCCTTCTATATCAACTTGGCCTGCACGGGCAGCATCACGTTCTGCTTCTGGAAAGAGCTGACCGGTTTCAAGTATGTCTTCGACCGGGCACTGATGAAGCGCATGATGTCCTACAGCTGGCCCATCCTGGTGCTCGGCATTGCCGGCATCTTGAATCAGACCGCCGACAAGATTCTCTTCCCGTACATATATAAAGGCAGCGACGCCCATGCCCAACTCGGCATCTATGGCGCCGCCTCGAAGATAGCCATGATCATGGCAATGATTACCCAGGCGTTCCGCTATGCCTATGAGCCTTTTGTGTTTGGCAAGTCAAAGGATAAGGACAACAAGGACACCTATGCCAAGGCGATGAAATATTTCGTCATCTTCACCCTGCTGGCCTTCTTGGTGGTCATCGGCTATATGGACATTCTCAAGCACATCATCGGCCGCGACTATTGGGACGGACTGCGCGTGGTGCCTATTGTGATGGCAGCGGAGATTATGATGGGTGTCTACTTCAACCTGAGCTTCTGGTACAAGCTCATCGACAAAACCATTTGGGGAGCCTATTTCTCCGGTGTGGGTTGCGCCGTGCTTATTGCGGTCAATGTCATCTTCGTTCCCCGCTACGGCTATATGGCTTGTGCATGGGCAGGATTCGCCGGCTATGGCACTGCCATGTTGCTGAGCTACTTTGTGGGGCAGAAGAAATATCCCATCAACTATCCTGTGGGCGAGATGATGGTCTATGTGCTGGTGGCTGCCGTTCTTTTTGCCGCCATGAATTGGCTCAACGGCAACGTGAACCGTTGGATGGCAATGGGCGCCAACACGCTGATGATCCTCGCTTTCGCCGCAGTCATCGTGAAGCGCGACTTCAAACAGGTGCTCCATCGGCACAGTAAATAAGGAATAATCAATAAATAAAGGATAATGAATAAACTGAAGATGTTGGCGGCAGGACTGATGGTCTGCGCCGCAGCGCATGCCGATGAGGGCATGTGGACGCTCTACAACCTGCCGCAGGCGGTTTACGAGCAGATGAAAGCCGAGGGCTTCACCATGCCCTATGACGACCTCTACAAGAGTCAGACGGCCTTGAAGAACGCCGTGGTCAATTTCAGCGGCTTCTGCACGGGTGTCGTAGTGTCTCCCGACGGCTTGGTGTTCACCAACCATCACTGTGGTTTCGAGGCTATCCGCAGCCATTCCACCGTGGAACACGACTATATGCTGAACGGATTCTATGCCAAGAGCTATGCCGAGGAACTGCCCAACGAGAACATGTTCGTCAGTTTCATGGTGGAGCAGAAGGACATCACTCCTCGGTTGGAGAAGATGGGTTTCGACGTGATGAGCAACAGCAAGCGCTCGTCGGTGATCGACTCTCTGCAGCGGGTGATGACCGACTCGGTCAAGAAAATCGACAAGACCTATCATGTCAATATCGACGCCTTCTATGAGGGCAACAAATACTACGCCACCACCTATCAGGACTTTACTGATCTGCGCCTCGTGTTCACCGTGCCCAAGTCGATGGGTAAGTATGGTGGCGAGACCGACAACTGGATGTGGCCCCGCCAGACCTGCGACTTCTCCGTGTTCCGCATCTATGCCGACCCAAAGACGGGCGGTCCGGCAGCCTACTCCAAGGACAATGTGCCCTATCATCCCAAGCGTTGGGCAAAGGTGTCGCTCGACGGTTACAAGGACGGCGACTATGCCATGACGGTGGGCTATCCCGGTTCGACCGAGCGCTACCTCTCTTCTTATGGCATTCGGGAGATGCGTGATGTCCAGAACACCACCCGTATCCAAGTGCGTACCATCAAGCAGGACATCATGCTGCGCCACATGAGAGCCAGCGAGGCTGTGCGCATCAAGTATGATTCGAAGTTTGCCCAAAGCGCCAACTACTGGAAGAATTCCATGGGTATGAACAAGTGTATCGACTCCATCGGCATCATTGCCCAGAAGCAGGCATTTGAGAAGCAGCTGAGCCTGTGGCAGGATTCCACCGGCTATCTGAAGGGCAAGCTTGACTTCAACAAGCTCGGCAGTTATTATGCCAAGCGTATGGATGTGTCGCGTTCCATTTCGTTCTTCACGGAGTCGTTCCGTCGCAACAACGAATTCGTCACCCGTGCCATGATGCAGAATGGTGGCATGGAGGTGATGGGTCCGAAGGACAAGCCATCCAAGCAATACCTGCAGTTCAAGGACAACAGCAACGAATGGGACGAGGCCACCGACAAGGAGGTGTTCGCCGCCATGCTGAAGAACTATAAGGAGCAGGTGCCGCAGAAATATCTGCCCAAGTTCTATGCCACTATCAGCAGCAAGTTCAACAACGACTATGCGCGGTATGTGGACTATCTCTACAAGAACTCCCTCTTGATGAAGAAGGATGCCAAGCTCTACTTCCATTCCAAGAAATATCAAAACGACCCTGGTGTGCAGTTTGGCAATGACTTGATGAATGTCATGACCGACCTTTACGAAGACATGGCCCCTGTCAACGACAGCATCGAAGTGCAGGAGCGTTATCTCTGCGCTGCCAAGGTGCGCATGGAGCAAGACATGCCTCACTATAGCGACGCCAACTTCACCATGCGCTTGAGCTATGGACAGGTGGGTGGCTTCGACCTCAACGGAAAGCCTTCAGGCTATTATACCACCGCCGAGAGCCTGGTGGAGAAGATGAAGAAGGGCGACAAGGTGATAGACTATTTCGCCGAGCCTGTGATGCACGAACTGATGTCAGCCAAGGACTTCGGCCGCTATGCCGACAAGACTACCGGCAAGATGCAGCTTTGCTTCCTGACCAACAACGACATTACTGGTGGCAACAGCGGTTCTCCAATGTTCAACGGCAAGGGTGAACTCATCGGTCTCGCCTTTGACGGCAACTGGGACAGCCTGTCCAACGATATCTTCTTCGACAAGCGTCTGGGCAGATGCATCGGTGTGGACATCCGCTACGTGGTCTACATGATGGACAAGTGGGGCCATGCTGACCGTCTTATCAAGGAAATAGAGAAGTGAAAAAAATAATCAAGAACATCATATTCGACTTCGGAGGCGTGCTCGTGGACCTGGACAAACAGGTCTGCGTGGACGCCTTCGAGCGTATTGGTGCCCATGAAATCTCGGGCTATGTGGACGAATGCCGGCAAGAAGACTTGTTCCATGACTTGGAGATAGGCAGTATCAGTGTCGCCGAATTCTGCGACGAGGTGAGACGGAAATCCCAATGCACCGCCACGGATGAGGCTATCTGCGATGCTTGGAACGCCCTGCTCGTCGGTATCCCCCGCCGTCGGCTGCAAGCCTTGCTCTCGCTTCGTGACCGCTATCGGCTGTTCTTGCTGAGCAACACCAATGCCATCCATTGGGAGAAAGCGCAGACCCGACTTTTCCCCATGGACGGATATGGATTGGACGACTATTTCGAGGAGACCTATCTCTCCTATGAATTGCACTTGCTCAAGCCCGGCTCTGAGATATTCGACTATCTGTTGGCGGATGCGGGCATCAACGCCAATGAAACACTGTTCTTGGACGATTCTGCCGCCAACTGCAAAGGGGCGGCACAGGTGGGCATCCATGCCTTGCAGACCGTGGGTGACCGCTGGATAGACCAGTTGAACGAAAAGTAAAGACACATATAATATGAACACAATTTTTCTCGACACACAAGTTCCCTCCTTGCCGCCTCAAGTGGCGACCGTGGGTTTCTTCGATGGAGTGCACAAGGGACACCGCTTCTTAATAGATAAGGTGAAAGCCCGTGCTCAGGCTGATGGCATGCAGTCGATGGTTGTCACGTTTGACAAGCATCCCCGGCAGGTACTGGCCGCCGACTATCGTCCGCAGATGCTCTCCACCTTCGGAGAGAAAATCGTCTTGCTGTCACAGACCGAGGTGGACAACTGTGCCGTCATCCCGTTCAGTGTAGAAACCGCACAGCTGTCGGCCTATGACTTCATGTGTCAGGTGTTGAGAGACCGGCTCAATGTGCGTGTCCTCATCATCGGCTATGACAACCGCTTTGGACATAATCGTGAGGAAACGTTTGAAGACTATGTGCACTACGGAAAGGAGTTGGGCATAGAGGTGGTTCGGAACGATGTCTTTGTTCTGAATGGTGTGAATGTCAGCTCGTCGGTCATCCGCTCGTTCCTTCAAGAGGGCGAGGTGGAGATGGCACGGATGTGCCTCGGCTATCCCTACACATTGACTGGTATGGTCGTGCGTGGTTTCCAAGAGGGCCGTCGTATGGGTTTCCCCACAGCCAATCTTGACCTCGGCGATAGTGGAAAACTGGTGCCGAAGGGTGGGGTGTATGCTGTGAGAGCCCGCCTGAACAATTCGATGGAGATGAGACGGGCGATGATGAACATTGGCACCCGTCCTACCTTTGGCGGTGACAAGCAGACACTGGAGACCTTCATTTTTGACTTTGAGGACGACATCTACGGAGAGAAACTCCATGTGTCGTTCTACCACAAGATGCGTGAGGAACGCAAATTCCAGTCTGCGGAAGAGTTGAGGGCGCAGTTGGAGGAAGACAAGAAAGATGTAGAACAAATATTTGAGGAAGAAAAATGAAAAAGACATTATTATACCTATTTATATTTATAGCCATTCAGATCTTCGCATCCTATATTGTTTGGGGTGTGTGGTCGGTAGTTGATGGCATGTCTGTGAGAGAAACGCTCCATCTGTTGGGTTCGGGCAAGATGTCGCCGAGTGCGGACATGATGATTGCCGCCAGTGCGGTCTATAGCGTGGTCACGCTGTTGTTGTTTGTGCGCTGCAAGTGGTTCCCCATGTCTTCGGGCTACATGAAAGGCCGTCAGTCCATGACACTGCTATGGTGTGCTATCCTATCAGTGGGCACAATCGTCCCCTCTATGGCATTGCAGGAACTGCTGCCCAATCTTCAGAATAACATGGAGGACATATTCGATGCTTTGATGACCAAGCCCTCGGGCTATCTGGTCATTGGCATCTTTGCGCCGGTAGTGGAGGAAATGGTGTTCCGTGGAGCCATGATAAATGCCCTTAGACAGCAGTTTAAGGGCGTTTGGGTGCCCATTCTTATCACAGCTCTGCTGTTCGCTCTCGTGCATTTAAATCCGGCTCAGATGCCTCATGCCTTTTTGATGGGCATCCTTTTGGGATGGCTCTATTGCAAGTTCGGTTCGATTGTGCCAGGAGTGGTGGTGCATTGGGTGAACAACACGATTGCCTATGTGGTTTACTATCTATTGCCTGCCTCTCGCGATGGCAAGTTGATGGACATCTTTGGCAGCGAACAGCGCATCATTTTGGCCATCATCTTCTCCCTGATGATCCTTGGTCCCGCCCTCTATCAACTCATCAAAACCCGTCCATCGAGCGCCTCCTAAAGAGGGCGCGCTTGATGGACGGGAAGGGAATGTTGGCATGGCTTATTGGAAAAATTGTCACACTCTTGATTGTTTTATTATATCTGTTCTTTCTGAACAAACTTGTTATAATAATGATAAAAGGAGATCCTGGAATAATTATATTGCTGTCCGCTAAAACTTAAAACAGCATAACTTTCCTATCCGCAATGCCCGCAAATAGGCGTTGCGGATATTTTTTGAAAAAAGTAAGCCCCCCTTAGCCAAACAAAGAAGGTTCCGGTGGTGCCTTTTTCGCCTT
>JBNMIE010000035.1:0-21479 GCA_050873125.1 Prevotella sp. | reverse complement strand
TCCGATAAAATGTGTACCTTTGTCCATAGTTACTGGATTTTTTTTTAGCAACAACAAAGGTAACTAAAAGGGCTGAATTCCAAGCGAGGAATCCAGCCCTAATTTTTTAGCATAAAAAAGTTTTAGCGGACAGCAATAATTGAAATTACATCCCGAAACGGAGGAGGAGTTTCAAGCGCAAAAGGAATTCGCAAGGAAAATGATGGAACGAGCTTAGACAAGGTGACCCTAGGAAAGTGGACATGATGGTGCTGATGGGGATGGATAAGGAAAGATGATGGTTTATGTATGATTTATGTATGATTTTCGGGCTACCTACATAGTCAAAGTCCGCATAAACACTGGGGTTATGTAGGTATGTATGATTTTTCGGGCGAAAACTTTTTTATTATAGAAAAAATAAGAATCTCCGAACAATGGTCGTCAGGGCGATTGTTCGGAGATTCTTTCTTTATGAATGAAAATTCGGGGGCTATGCTCCGCAGAAGAACAGCACGATGAGCTGTGCCGTGAAGATGCGGAGGAACATGCTGAGCGGATATACCGTGGAATAGCCGATGGCAGGAGCCTCTCGAGAGGAGATGGAGTTGGCGTAGGCTAAGGCTGGAGGGTCTGTGCAGGTACCGGCAATCATACCCATCAAGGTGTAGTAGTTGATGTGGTAGCGCAGACGGCCGATGACACCCACGATGAGGATAGGAATGATGGTAATCAGGAAACCTGTGTAGACATATTTCAGTCCGTCACCCTGCACAACTGTATCCCAGAAGTTGGCGCCAGCCTTGATGCCGACACTCGCCAGGAAGAGCACCAAACCAATCTCGCGCAACATCATGTTGGCGGAAGTGGTGGTGAAGGTAACCAGTTTCATACGGTCGCCATAACGGCCGATGAGGATGGCGATGATCAGCGGTCCACCGGCGATACCCAATTTGAGTGGCACAGGCATGCCGGGGATGGCGATAGGAATGCTACCGAAGATGATACCCACGATGATGCCCACGAAAATGGTGAACAGGTTGGGCGCATTGAGTCGGCGCTCCGAGTTGCCCATCATTTCTGCCACGCGGTTGACATTGTCTTCCGGACCGACCACGATGATGCGGTCGCCAATTTGGAAGCGGTGGTTGCGGCTGGCAAAGAGGTTCATGCCTTGGCGGGTGATACGAGTGACATTGACACCGTAGACCGAAGAGAAGTGCATGCTGCCGAGCACCTTGCCGTTCATGTCAGGGTTGGTGACGATGATGCGCTTGGAAACCATCGGCTTCTGCTGGTCGTCCTCGTTCCATTCCACGTCAATCTCCGGACCGATAAATGCCTTGACGGCCTCCACGTCGGCTTCGGTGCAGACGATGAGCAGTTCGTCGTCCATCTGGAACGTGGTGGTGCGGGTAGGAATGACCACCTCTCCTTGGTGGCGCAAACGGGTGCAGACCACGTCACGGTTGAGGAATTCGGAAATCTGCTTCAAGGTACGGCCGGCGATATAGGCGTTGGCCACTTTCAGGTGGAGCTGGTGAGGGTGGGCATGAGGGTTCTCGCCCTCGGCTTGCTCCAGTTCGTTGTCGTCTGCTTTCAAGTCGATGCGGCAGATATATTTGATGGCGATGGTGGCGCCGATGATGCCCAGCACACCGAGCGGATAGGCACAAGCATAGCCGGAAGCAATCTGCGGAATATTGTCTTTGAACACGGAGTTGAGCGCCTCACTGGCAGCACCCAGTCCAGGGGTGTTGGTTACGGCACCATAGAGTGTGCCGACCATCATCGGGAGATTGTGGGGGTTGCTGGTATCGAAGAAAATGAAGTAGCAGGCAAACATCACTGCGATGTTGAGCAGGATGATGAGAGTTGCCAACCCGTTGAGGAGAATGCCTCCCTTCTTGAAACTCTCGAAGAAACCTGGGCCCACCTGCATACCGATGCAGAAGATGAAGAGGATTAGTCCGAAGTCTTGTAGAAAGTTGAGGATATTAGTCGGAGCGGTGAACCCGATGTGTCCGGCGATGATGCCGGCGAAGAGCACAAACGACACGCCGAGCGAGATACCTCCGATTTTGAGTTTGCCGAGAAATACGCCAACGGCTATCACCACCGCAAAAAGGATGGAGATGTGGGCGACGGACTCGGTGTTTGTAAACAGATTAATAAGCCAATCCATGTGTTATAGCTTCTTGTTGTAAGTTAAAGGTTCGATGAAGTTTTGTCTATAAAGTCCTATAAACGATGAAAGTGAAGTTCTGGGGACGAATGGACTCGTCTTCAGAACTTCACCTTTTTTATTTAGTATATGTTCTGTATGGTCACGACTGCGGATTATTCCTCCATAGCAGCTATACCTGGGAGAACCTTGCCCTCGATAGCCTCGAGCAGGGCACCACCACCAGTAGAGATGTAGGATACCTTATCTGCCAAACCGAACTTGTTGATACAAGCTACAGAGTCACCACCACCGATGAGGGAGAATGCACCCTCGGCAGTAGCCTTCACGATAGCCTCAGCCACAGCTCTTGAGCCACCAGCGAAGTTGTCGAACTCGAACACGCCAGCAGGACCGTTCCAAAGGATAGTCTTGGCACCCTCGATAGCGGCAGCGAAAGCCTTGCGTGTCTCTGGACCAGCGTCCATACCCTCAAGCTCATCAGGAATATTCATCACGGAGCAAACCTTGGTGTTGCAGTCGTTCTTGAAGTCGTCACCAGCGATACAGTCTGTACCGAGCACGAGGTTGACACCATTCTCTTTGGCCTTCTTCATCACGTCGAGAGCCACGTCAAGCTTGTCGTCCTCGCAGATGCTCTTGCCGATGTGACCACCCTGAGCCTTGGCGAAAGTATAAGTCATACCACCACAGAGGATGAGGTTGTCCACCTTGCCGAGCAGGTTCTCGATGATACCGATCTTGGTAGACACCTTTGAACCGCCCATGATGGCTGTGAATGGGCGCTTGATGTTGCTGAGCACAGCGTCAACAGCGTGTACTTCCTTCTCCATCAGATAGCCGAGCATGCGGTGATCCTTGTCGAAGAACTGGTCGATGACAGCAGTAGAGGCGTGCTTGCGGTGAGCAGTACCGAAAGCATCCATCACGTAGCAGTCAGCGTATGAGGCGAGCTTCTTGGCGAATTCTTTCTGTTTAGCCTTCATTTCTTCCTTGGCGGCAGCGTATGCGGGATCTTCCTTGTCGATGCCCACTGGCTTGCCTTCCTCTTCAGGATAGAAGCGGAGGTTCTCGAGCAACAAGGCCTCACCGGGCTTCAAAGCTGCGGCTTCCTTGTCTGCATGAGCGCAATCGGGAGCGAACTTCACCTCAACACCGAGGTTGTCAGGCACATTCTTCACGATTTGCTTCAAGGAGAGTTTTGGATTGACCTTGCCCTTTGGCTTGCCCATGTGGCTCATCATGATGACAGCACCACCGTCAGCGAGGATCTTCTTCAGTGTAGGAAGAGCACCCTTGATACGGGTTTCGTCTGTTACATTACCATTTTCATCCAATGGAACATTGAAGTCCACACGAACAATTGCCTTCTTGCCGGCAAAGTTGAATTGATCAATTTTCATAATTGCTAATATTTAATTAGAATGATTTATTCGGTTTATTCCTATGCAAAGGTAAGCCTTTTCATCGTAAAACGTGAAAAGATTTATCTATTTTTGACATTTTTCGTCTTCTATCTACTTGTTTGTAACCTTGACTTGGCAAAAAGTGTGGATTATTCATGTACGAATTTCAGGCAGCACCAGTCACCGTTGGTCTTGCGCAGGGTTTCTCTCAGTCCGAGTTCCGAGGCACGCTCGATGAGCAGGGGGGCATCGGAGGAATAGAATCCGCTGAGGATAAGGGTGGAGTTCTTGTGGGTCATGTCGATGAAATGGGGCATGTCTTGGAGGAGGATGCCACGGTTGATGTTGGCGAGCACCACATCGAACAGTCCACTCACATGGGAGAGCACGCTGGCATCGCCCTCGAGCACCTCAAGGTTGTCCACGCCGTTGAGCTGTGCATTGTGGCGGGTGTTGTTCACACTCCACTCGTCGATGTCGTAGGCGGTGACATGCTTGGCGCCGCACTTGGCAGCCACAATGCCCAAGATGCCTGTGCCGCAGCCGCAGTCGAGCACGCTCTTACCCTCAAGATCCATGTCGAGCAGCATGGAGACAATCATGCGGGTGGTCTCATGGGTGCCGGTGCCGAAGGCAAGCTTCGCCTCGATGCCCACACACAGCTCGTCGGGGCGGGTGAGTTGTGGGGCGGCAGAGTTTTTCGCGTCATAGATGACGCACCGTTCTCCGACGGTGATGGGGTCAAATCCGCCCTCTTCCCACTGTTCGTTCCAATCTTTGTCCTCGGCTTCCTCCACCTTATATTCTATAGTGGTGCCCTGGATGGGAAAATATTTGATGCTCTCGTCGAGCGATTCCTTGTCGAAGAGTGAGGTCTGTACGTATCCTGTCATGCCTTCGGGTTGGTCCTCAAACGACTCGAAGCCGGCTCCTGCCGCCAGGTCGGCGAGCACATCCCTGCAGGTCTGCAGGTCTACTCCCTCGGGAGGGAGTATCTTAAAATCAGCCAAATAATATTTCATACTTTGTTAAATTTGAGTGCAAATTTATAAAAAATAGGGAAAAACCTATCACGATTTAGGGTTTTTCCTTACATTTGCACCCAACAATGGCGTAATTTTGCCTACAGAAACAAATAACATAGGTTATTGACAAAGAAACAAAGTTAAGGAAAGGATAATAAGATGAAAAGATTCTTCTTGCTTTCAGTCCTCGCAGGCGCCCTGCCTTTCACGGCAGCCGCTCAGGACGACGACCTCTACTTCACACCGAAGAAAGGGGCCGAGACAGAAGTTCAGATGCCGTTGAAATCGCGTGTCGACGCACCCACTTATTATAGTGGCAGCAATCGCGACGTCGATGAATACAACCGACGCGGCAAACTGAAGAGCTATTACCAGAAGATAGGTACGGATTCGCTTGGCAACGACATCATCGAGTTCCGTAGAGGCGACGGTGTCTATGGCGAGCCGTCAGACACGTCGGTGGTCTATCCGGGTTCAGGTACCTACTATGGTGACGATGATGACTATGGCTACACCCGCCGCTTGGGCATGTATGACGACTTCTATGGATGGTATAATCCTTATTATTACAGCTATTGGGGCGGCCCCTATTGGCGTGGCTACTATGGTTGGTACGACCCATGGTATGATGGATGGTATGATCCTTGGTACTATAGCAGCTGGTATGGATGGGGCTATCCTCACTACCATCATTACGGATGGTGGGATGGTCCTGCCTACGGATGGGGTGGTGGCACCCGCTATTATGGCAACACCGGTGTGACTGGCACCCGCAACCATGGCCCTGGAAGTTTCGGTTCCAATGGTGTCGGTGGCAGCAATTTCAGCGGTTATCGGGGCAGTACCAGAAACCACAGCTCGTCTGACAATGGCAGCTACCGCAACAATGGCAACTTCAGCGGCCAGCGCAGACCGTCAACTGTCAACAGCAACCGCAGCTTTGGCAACAACGACTTTGGCAGAAGCAACAGCAGTAACTTTGGAGGCGCAAGAGGCGGCTCGTTCAGTTCTGGTGGTAGTTTCGGCGGAGGCAGCTTCGGTGGAGGCGGTAGCTTTGGTGGCTCCCGTGGCGGAGGCTTCTCCGGCGGCGGTGGCGGTGCCCATTTCGGTGGACGCAGATAACAACATCCCTCAGAAGCTATATCATTCCTATTTATATATAGAAAAACAGCAGAACAATGAAAAAGACTATCATAATGGCTGCAGCGGCAATGATGACATTGCCTGCAGCCGCTCAGGAAACTTATGACAATGCGCCGATAGCGCAGGAAGACCTCAATGGTACAGCCCGCTATGTGGGTATGGGTGGCGCAATGGAGGCTCTCGGAGCCGATGTATCAACAATCAGCACCAACCCTGCCGGTATCGGTCTCTTCCGCAAGAGTTATATCGGTGGTTCGTTCGGCTTCGTCAGCCAGAGTGACGCCACGTCGTTTAAGAATGGCAATGTGACCAATGCCAGCTTCGACCAGGCAGGTCTCGTCTACGCCATGCGCACCAGCCGACGCAACTTCCTCAATTTCGCCTTCAACTATCACAAGAGCAAGAACTTTGACCAGATTCTTGCTGCAGCAGGCAGACTGAACGGTGCCTCACAGAACAAGTTGAGCTATCTCAAGGGATATAAAGACGCGTTTGGATTGGGCACCAACAGTAGTGGAGAAGTAGTGGGCACCAGTGATGCGTTCAGCCAAGTCGACTACCTCTATTATAATACACTCATGCATGATGGCCAGACGGAAGAGGGACAGGAAAACTATGTCTACAACAATGCCAATGCTTTCCAGTTCGGCCGTTCCAACACCGGTTATATCGGAGAATATGACTTCAACATCAGTGGCAACAGCAACGACCGCTTCTATTGGGGTGTGACTTTTGGTATCCATGATGTACACTATAAAGGTGAAGCTGGCTATTCAGAGATGTTGTTGGACAAAGACAACAAGGAAGTTGGAACTATTGGCATCGATGACAGCCGCAGAATATCCGGTACAGGATTTGATGTGAAGGCAGGTATCATCTTCCGCCCTGTGGAGACTTCTCCATTGCGCATTGGACTCTATGTCAACACGCCAGTGTGGTATGATCTCACAACCAGCAACTACACCACAATGACCAACAACTCATCTGTTGGTCAATATGACAATGGCAAGAGTTCTGAAAGCTATGACTTCCGGTTCTATACTCCTTGGAAGTTTGGTGGTAGCCTTGGCTACACCGTGAGCAACTATCTCGCTCTTGGTGCCACTTATGAGTATGCTGACTATAGCACTTGCGACGAGCGCATCAATGATGGCGGTTATACCGATTATTGGGGCGATTGGATTGACACTTCCACTCGTGACGATGCGATGAAGAACAACATCGAGAGTTCACTCAAGGGCGTGTCCACCTTCAAGATTGGTGCAGAGTTCAAGGCCACTCCTGAGTTCGCCGTACGTTTGGGTTACAACTATGTCAGCCCGATGTATAGCAAGAATGGATATAAGGACGGCTTCGTTCAGTCTCCCGGTGTCTACTACAGCTCTTCCACAGACTACACCAATTGGAAGTCTACCAACCGCATTACGGCAGGTGCAGGCTATAACTACAAAGGATGGGCATTTGATATTGCTTACCAGTACAGCCAGACCAACGGTGACTTTTATCCGTTCATGAGTAATCCAAATGAAGGTGAATTGACCAATGTAGTTCAGGCTACAAAGGTGAGCAACAAGCGCAATCAAGTGATCTTCTCCTTGAGCTATCGCTTCTAAGACATTTCATGTTTACAAGATAAAGAAAGGCATGAAAGGATTCGCAGGTTTCCTTTCATGCCTTCTTGTGTTTATCGGTTGTTCTTGATCAGTTCGATGAACTGCTTTCCGTATTTCTCCAATTTGAATTCTCCCACACCCGGGATGTTCGCCATCTGTGTCTTGTTGGTAGGCTTGAGTCTTGCCATGGCGTCGAGCGTCTTGTCGGAGAAGACGATGTAGGCAGGGAAGCCCTGCTCTTCAGCCAACCGCTGTCGCAAGCGGCGAAGCTTCTCAAACAATTTCTTGTCGAGCTGTTGGTCGGTGACGGTGGTCTTTGCCGTGCGCCGACTGGCAGACGCGCCACCCAAACGCTCGGCATGAATCTCCGGCACCCGCTCCTTGCCAAAGAAAGAGGGCATGTTTTTCTTGTCCTTCTCATGCTCGATGACCACCAGTTCTATCCGCTTGTTACCACGCAACACCTCCCATCCCGAAGGTGTGACAGTGAGAATGTTGTTGAGGTCGTAGCGCAGTTCCACCAACCCGAGTTGGAGTAGTTGGAGAAAATAGTTACGCCAATCTTGGGTAGACACATCTCTGCCCATCCCAAAAGTCTTCAGCTCATTGTAGTGGTGACGCTTGACAGTGGTAGAGAGCATGCCTTTGAGAATCTCGATGGATGTGGAGATGCTGATTTTCTGGTCGGCCCGCACGATGGCACTGAGCGCCTTCTGGGCGATAATGGTGCCGTCGAAATGCTTGGGCGGGTTGATGCACACGTCGCAATGACCACAGTTGTGGTCGGTCTGCTCGCCGAAATAGTTAAGTAGGATGCGACGGCGACAGATGCCCGACTCAGCATAGTCCTGCATCCGTTGTAGCTTTTCCTTGTTCACTTCAGCCTGTCCGCTCTCATCGGCAAACTTTGACAGTTGCACAATGTCTGCCAAAGAATAGAACAGCACAGTGTCTGCCGGAGCACCGTCTCGGCCCGCACGTCCTATTTCCTGATAGAAACTCTCGATGCTCTTGGGCATGTTGTAGTGGATGACCCACCGGACATTGCCCTTGTCAATACCCATGCCGAACGCTACTGTAGCACACACCACTTGGATTCTATCCAACTTGAATTGCTCTTGCACCCGGTTGCGGTCCAAAGCGTCCATGCCGGCATGGTAGGCTTCAGCTTTGATTCCCCAATCTTGTAGTTCCTCTGCCAGCATCTCCGTGTTTTTCCGGCTCAGGCAATAGATGATGCCCGGGTCGTCTTTGTGCCAATCGATGAAACGGCGGATGTATTTCAACTTCTCCTTCTTGGTGCTTTCCCGACGCACAGTGAGGCTCAGGTTGGGACGGTCGAAGGAAGAAATGAAGATTTTGGGGTCTTGGAGTTTCAGTTGTTCGAGAATGTCGCTGCGGGTAATCTTGTCCGCTGTGGCGGTGAGCGCCATGATGGGCACCTTGGGGAACATGCCACGGATAGTGCCCAACTGCGTGTACTCCGGACGGAAATCGTGTCCCCACTGACTGATGCAGTGAGCTTCGTCGATGGCGAACAAGGAGATGTCGATGCTCCGCAAGAGATACTGCATTTCTGCCATGAGCCGTTCGGGCGAGATATAGAGCAACTTCAAGTCGCCGGAGAGACACTTGCGTCGGATGACAGTGTCTTCCTCCATGCCGTTGTTGCTGTTGAGGGCAGCGGCGTCGATGCCGTTGGCACGCAGCGCCTCCACCTGGTCTTGCATAAGGCTGATGAGGGGCGACACCACGATGGCGGTGCCTTTCATGGCGAGGGCAGGGATCTGATAGCAGAGACTCTTGCCGCCACCGGTGGGCATGAGCACGAGCGAGTCGTGTCCAGCCATGACATTCTCAATGATTTCCCGTTGGTTGGGACGAAAAGAATCGTAGCCGAAATAGCGTTGAAGTATATGGTTGATGTCCATGTTTTGCAAATTACTCCAAAGGAGAGTGTGTGAATGATTGGCGGGGTGAAATGGGGGAGGAAATCAGAAGTCAGAGGAAGAATTTCTGGTATTCACTTTCAAAGTTGGGCGTGAACACACCCTTCCCGATATTTTTCCGTATTTCTTCAGGCGACCAGAAACGTCCGCCGTCCAATTCTTCCTTGCTGGGGCTGACAATGCCATCGTAGACCGTGCGGTGGACATAGACCAGTTCACGCTCCCTTGGTCCTTCAAATATGTAATGTCCCAAGGATTCCGGTTGGAAATCTGTGATGCCCAGCTCTTCGCGAACCTCTCTTTTTAATGCCTGTTCCACATTCTCGCCAAGGTCAACATGACCTCCTGTGGCAGTGTCCCACTTGCCCGGTTGGATATCCTTCCACTGTGGGCGCTTCTGCAAATAAAGTTCACCCTTGCTGTTGAACACGTGGAGATGGACCACAGGATGGAGAATCTTCGAACCGTCGTGGGCATGACCACGGTCGATGCTGCCGATGACATTGCCCTGTTCGTCGACCACCGGGAAGAGTTCTTGTTGGTTGTCTCTCATTATTTTTATAACTTTGAGGTGAATGTGAAGCAGTTGGGGAAGACTTCCTCGATGTTTTGCGGACAATCGTAGAAGATGCCGAACAGGGCACTGCCGCTTCCCGACATCTGGGCATAGGCGGCCCCCATGCTATAGAGCTGCTCCTTGATTTGGGCCAACTCGGGGTGAAGCGGGAAGACAGAATCCTCAAAGTCATTGTGCAGCAAGTCGCGCCATTCGCCGATATGCTTCTTGACAATGTCACGGCAACACATGGCAGGTTTCCGAGGGGAAATCTTGGCGAACGCTTCGGCTGTAGAGACGGAAACGCTGGGCTTGACCACAGCTATCCAATAACCATTCAGATTGCCGTCGGGAGTGTCGGCAGGTTCGAGAATCTCGCCGATGCCCTGGGCATAAGCAATCTCGTTGCGGATAAAGAAAGCGCAGTCGGCACCCAACTTCGCGGCATATTTCTCCATCAGCGACTGCCCCATGTTCAACCGAAAGCGCTCGTCGAGCAGACGAATCATGAAGGCGGCATCGCTCGATCCGCCACCCAAGCCGGCTTGCATCGGGATGTGCTTGTAGAGATGAGCATGAATGCGGGGAAGCTTGAAATCCTGTGCTATCAAGTCATAAGCTTTGACAACCAAATTGTTGCGCTCGTCGCAGTTGACGGCGTTGCCTGTCACCTTGAGGTCACAGCACACATCAGATGGGAAATCCTCGTCCATCTTCTTGATTTCCAAGGCGTCGCAAAGCGGTATGGGGTAGAAGACGGTCTCCAAATCGTGATAACCGTCAGGGCGTGTGCCCACAATGTTGAGTCCAAGATTAATCTTGGCGTTTGGGAATACAATCATAACATGGTATTTATTTCAACGTGCAAAATTAGATAAAAATCTTGAATTATCTAATAACTTTTATGTAAATTTGCAGCCGCTAAAATCAAATCACTATCATCAGTTATGGCAGAGAACAAACAAAAGAGAACCTTCAACATCGTGAACAAACCAGGTCAACCGCCCATGGTTGACGGAGTCTATGGCCGGCTGCCCCCACAAGCGCCCGACATAGAAAAGGCCGTGTTGGGAGCCTTGCTGATTGACAAGGATGCTTTCTCGGTAGTTTCGGAGCTGTTGCGCCCCGAAACATTCTATCTGCCGCAGCACCAATACATTTACGCTGCCATCCAAACACTGAACCTTGAGGAAAAACCGGTCGATATCATGACCGTGACCGAGGAACTCAAGAAGGAGGGAACACTGGAAAAAGCGGGCAATCCGCCCTATCTGTTCCAGATCTCCAACGGAGTGGCTTCTTCTGCCCATGTGGAGTATCATGCAAAGATATTGGCACAGAAATTTCTTGCCCGTCAGCTCATTTCCTATTCCAGCATGGTGGAGACCAAGGCCTTTGAGGAAGGTGTGGATGTGGACGAACTGATGCAGGAGGCGGAAGGCTCGCTCTTCGAAATCTCCCAGAAAAACATGCGGCAGGACTACACCCAGATTTCTCCTGTGGTGACCAAGGCCTATGAGAATATCCAGAAGGCCAGTGCCCAAGCAGGTGGTTTGACGGGTGTGCCGACAGGCTATAAGAAGTTGGACAAGATAACGAGTGGCTGGCAGCCTTCCGACCTTGTCATCATTGCCGGTCGTCCTGCCATGGGTAAAACGTCGTTTGCCCTTTCTCTGGCGAAGAACATTGCCGTGGACTACAATGTGCCGATTGCCTTCTTCTCTCTTGAAATGAACAATGTCCAACTGGTCAACCGTCTCATCTCCAACCACTGCCAGATTGAGGGTAGCAAAATCATGAACGGCCAACTGTTGGACCCGGAATGGGAACGCTTGAACACCAAGTTGGATACGCTCCGCAATGCTCCCATCTATGTGGACGACACACCAGGACTTTCTGTATTCGAGTTGCGAACCAAGGCGCGCCGATTGGTCAGAGAGAAAGGAGTCAAGGTGATTATGATTGACTACTTGCAGTTGATGAATGCCAATGGCATGCGCTTTGGCAACCGCCAGGAGGAGGTGTCGACCATCAGCCGTTCGTTAAAGGGATTGGCGAAGGAACTCGATATTCCTATCTTGGCACTCAGCCAGTTAAGCCGTTCGGTGGAGCAGCGTGAGGGTGCCGAGGGAAAACGCCCGCAGTTGAGCGACCTCCGTGAATCGGGTGCCATCGAGCAGGATGCCGATATGGTGCTCTTCGTGCACCGTCCCGAGTACTATCACATTCTGGAAGACGACAAGGGAAACGACTTAAGAGGTATGGCACAGATTATCATTGCCAAGCACCGTAAGGGTGCGACGGGTGATGTGTTGCTCAACTTTGAGGGACAATATACCCGATTCTCCGATCCGGAGAAGAGCAGTCCGATGGTTGAACCGATGGATGCTGGCGATATGGACGGAGAAATTAAGATGTCTAAGGTTGGTGGAGCACCGATGGGAGAAAATCCGTTTAGTGGAATGCCGCCGATAGACCCTGACCAAGGGTCACCATTTTAGAATGATTGACCGTACACGGACAAATGGGAAGAGACAATCCACTCATGTGTGCGTACATTTATAAGAACATATATAAACAACGATAAAGATGAAAAAGACAATCCTTTTCCTTTGTGTCTTGTTGGGAACACTCAGCTTGAGTGCACAGCAATATCGTCCCAGTGTGTCAATCCTGGGCGACTCCTATTCCACGTTCCAGAACTTCACACAGCCTGCCACCAATGAGTTGTGGTATTTCCACAAGCCCCGTAAGACAGACGTGAATGCCGTCAACCAAATGTGGTGGCATCAACTGATTTCCAAGATGGGATGGCGCCTTTGCCGCAACAATTCCTATAGCGGTGCGACCATTTCCTATACAGGATATAGCGGCAACGACTATTCCGACCGCTCCTTCATCACCCGTATGGACGACCTCGGTTGTCCTGACATCATCTTTATACTTGGTGCCACCAACGACAGTTGGGCAGGTGCTCCTATCGGAGACTATAAATGGCAGGATTTCACAAGAGCCGACTTCTACAACTTTCGTCCTGCCATGGCCTATATGCTTGAGCACATGACACTTCGCTATCCGAACGTGAAGTTGTACTTCATCTTGAACGATAGCTTGAAACCCGCCATCAACGAATCAGTGGAAACCATTTGCAAGCATTATGGAGTGGAGCTGATCAAGCTAAACGCTGTCGACAAGCAGTCGGGGCACCCAACCGTCAAGGGGCAGGCGCAGATAGCCGACCAAATCATGGAAAAGTTGAAAAAGTAAAAAATATATTTTGCGGTTAGGATATTTAGCCGTAACTTTGCAATTCCGAAAACAGTGACTCGGTTCTGTCGCTGGCATCCAGTGGATGCGAGAGGAAAGTCCGGGCAGCATAGGACGCTCCACTTCCGAAAGTAGAAGCTATTGGCAACAGTAGGAGAAAGCAGAAGAAAACAACCGCCTTGCTTGACAAGGTAAGGGTGAGAAGGTGGTGTAAGAGACCACCAGCCGATGGGTGATCATCGGGCTGTGCCATCTGGAGGCTGCAAGTTCGCGTATACCGTCGATTGAGGGTTGTCCGCCCGAGCAATGCGATGGAGGGTAGAATGCTAGAGCCATCGGGTGACCGGTGGAGTAGATAAATGACAGATGCCGGTTTGCATCGAGAGGTGCAGACAGGAACAGAACCCGGCTTATAGAGTCACTGTTTTCTTTTCATGGAAATTCACATTTCAGATAGCGCATGTCAGACGGCTGGCATGCGTTTTTCATTCCCTATAGAACCAGGAGAGGAGTCTGTTGATCCAGCGAATGCTGAACCGGAACCAACGATAAGAACTGACGGGCTTTCCACCGAAGCCCAAAACAAACTCCCGGGTGTGGCTGCGACTGAAGGGCAAGCCTGCATCCATAAAATAGAAATGCTCGCAACCGTCCAAGTGGGCGGTCTTCACGCAATGCCACAAGAGCATCGTCTTGGGGTGGAGCAGGGGATTCACCTTGCTCTTGGCGGCAAAATACCACAGATAGGCATCACCCTTGGAATAGATGACAGCGCCACTGCCGATGACCTTGTCCCGTTGGCGGCAGACATAGAGACGGCAATGGTCTTCGTGGCTGAGCATCTCGCGGAACTGTCGCTCGTTGGGCAGATAACTGAGAAAGCGGAAGCGGTTGTGGGCATGGAGCACCCGATAGAACTGTTTGACATCGGTTTCATCCTTGACTTCCTGCACCGTGACACCCAATTGTGTGGCATTGGTGATGCGCTTCATGAATTTCTCCGACAGCCGTTCTTCGGGACTGACACTGTGCAGCGAGTTGTGTATCTGCATCCACTGCACTGGGAAATAATTGCACTGTCTGAATTCCTTATAGGCAAACATCTTTCGTGACAAGTTGGAAAACTCTATATACAGACACAATTTGCGCTTCAAGGTCTGGTCCAACCGATTGAGCATCAGACCGAAGATGTGTTCACGTTCGGCCTCATTGACATATTCGCCCTCTCCGTAGACTCTACCTTGGGTGAACAGATAAGGCGGCATCAAGGCGCCACGGCGGCGCAACACCACCAGCATGTGGCCCGCAATCTGTCCTTGATCGTCTGTGGCTACAAGCATATAGGGTGTTTGCCCTGGTGTTTTCTCGATGATACGGAAGAGGTCAGAGCTATGGAAAAAGTTGTGGCACACCAGTGTCGGCATGTCTTTACTGTGTCGGATGATGCTTATAGAATATTCCATACAACCGCAAAATTACTAAATCTTTTCAAAAAAACCATATTGTTCAACCTTTTTCAGAGGAAAGTTTGTAATTTTGCCTCTGCTAACAAAAAGAGTAAGTCTAAGATATGAAAATAGTATTGATAGGAGCCGGCAACCTTGCCACCAACCTTGGCAAGGCTCTTTTGGCGGCAGGACACGACATTCTTCAGGTCTATAGCCACACGATGGCACACGCCACTGAATTGGCGGACGTGATTGGCGGAGCGCCGACAGACAATTTGTCCCGTATTGTGTCAGGAGCCGACATGTATATCATTTCCGTGAAAGACAGTGCTATGGTAGACATGCTGCCAAAGCTTTGTGCCGGTAAGGAGAACAAGATTTTTGTCCATACAGCAGGCAGTATGCCCATGAACGTGTTTGAGCGCATGGCGCTCCACTATGGCGTGATTTATCCCATGCAGACATTCTCCAAAGAGGCACCGGTCGACTTCCATGAGATTCCGTGTTTCATCGAATACAACGATCCCTTCGCCATGATGTATATTCGCGAATTGGCGGACAGCATCAGCAATCATGTGAAAGAGTTGAACTCGGAAGACCGCAAATATCTGCATCTTTCGGCTGTGTGGGCGTGCAACTTCGTGAACCATTGCTATACCGTGGCAGCGGACATCTTGCAGAAGCACGGCATGGATTTCAAGGTGATGCTTCCGCTGATTGATGAGACTTGCCGCAAGGTTCATACACTGCAACCTCTTGACGCACAGACAGGTCCTGCCGTAAGGTTCGACCAAAACGTCATCCGTTCACAAGCAAACCTGCTGAAAGACAATCCGCTGCTCAAGGATCTCTATGAGCGCATGAGCCTCAGTATCCACAAATTCGCAACTCCTAAAGAACAGCTATGATAGATTATGACCTAAGCCGCATACGCGCTGTCGTCTTCGATGTCGACGGTGTGCTCAGTGCCGAGACCATCACGCTCAGTGCCGAGGGCGAGCCTCTACGCACTGTCAATATCAAGGACGGATACGCTATCCAATTGGCGCAAAAGAAAGGACTGCGCATAGCCATCCTTACTGGCGGCAAGACAAAGGCGGTGGAGAAACGTTATGCTGGACTTGGCGTGGAAGATATCTTTATGGGAGTCAGCGTGAAGATTGAAACTTTCCGGGCTTTCTTGGAGAAATATGGATATCGTCCCGAGGAAGTAATTGTGGTGGGCGATGACATTCCTGACTATGAAGTGCTGAAGGCCTGCGGTTGTCCGTGCTGCCCGAAGGATGCGTGCGAGGACGTGAAGCGCATCTGTCGCTACATTAGCGACCGCAAAGGCGGTTATGGCTGCGGCCGTGACATCTTGGAACAAGTGCTTCGAGCACAAGGAAAATGGCTCAATGATGCCCAGGCCTTCGGGTGGTAAACAGTATTGATTAAGGAAAAGAAAATGAAATACAAGATTATATTGGCGAGCAATTCGCCTCGTCGTCGTGAACTGCTTGCCGGGCTTGACATCCCTTTTCAGGTGAAAGTGCTGCCCGGCGTGAGTGAGTCCTATCCAGAGGATTTGCCTGTTGACCAAATTCCTGAATACATTGCCCAAGAGAAGGCGGCTGCCTATCAGGGGATGATCGGGGAAGATGAGTTGGTTCTCACGGCAGACACGGTGGTGATTCTCAAGAATGAAGTGTTGGGAAAACCCAAGGGCTTGAGAGAAGCGAGTGAAATGCTCCACCGGCTGAGTGGCAAGACACACCGTGTCGTCACAGGTGTGTGTCTGACGACCCAGACCGAGCAGCGACACTTCTCTGTAACGACAGAAGTAACTTTCCGAGAATTGACTGATATAGAAATATCCTATTACGTAGACCGCTACAAACCGCTTGACAAGGCGGGAGCATATGGTGTGCAGGAATGGATTGGCTATATTGGCGTCACAGGACTTAAAGGCAGTTATTATAATGTGATGGGTTTGCCAGTACAGCGCATCTATCAGGAACTGAAGGAAATGCAATAGGCAGACTCGACAAAACTATAAACAGAAGCCCCGGAAATGCGAACTGTATTTCCGGGGCTTTCGTTTCTTTTTATTTCTCATTGCAGAGGATAGGCTTCACTCTGCAAATTGGAAGTAGACTTCCTTTGCGTAGGAATCTCAAAATCGTTACTTCTCTATGACCTTATATTGCCGCATGGCTCCAAGCAGATAGTTGTTTTCCGACTTGGTACCGATGGTGATGCGGAGACAGTTGTCGCACAACTTCACGCGGTTGCGGTTGCGGACGATAATGCCGTCCTCTATCAGATATCGGTAGATGTCGTTGGCGTCTGTCATTTTTGCCAAGAAGAAGTTGGCGTCTGTGGGGTATACCTTCTCGCAAGAGGGCAGTTCGGCGAAGGCGGCCATCATGCGAGTGCGCTCTTGATTGAGCATCTTCACCCAACGCACCACCTCCATAGGATCGCCGAGCATCTCGTTGGCAAGATTCTGCGTGAGCAGGTTGACATTGTAGGGATATTTCACCTTGTTGAATAAGCCGATGATGTCGGTGCTGGCAAAAGCCATTCCTAACCGGATACCCGCACAAGCCCATGCCTTGCTCATCGTGTTGAGGATGATGATGTTGGGATAGGCAGACAGTTCGTTGCGGAATGTGGGCTGCGAAGAGAAATCGCAGTAAGCCTCGTCAAGCACCACAATGCCGTCAAACTTGGTGAGCACCTTGATGATTTCGTCACGATCAAGGGCATTGCCCGTCGGGTTGTTGGGAGAGCACAGCCAGATAACCTTGGTGTGGCGGTCGCAAGCGGCGAGCAGTCTGTCAGCGTTCAACTGATAGTTGTCGTCCAATAATACAGGACGATAGAGCACATCGTTGACATCGGCACACACCCGATACATGCCGTAGGTAGGTTCGATGGCCACCACATTGTCTATCTGCGGACGGCAGAAGATGCGGTAGACCAAGTCTATCGCCTCGTCACTGCCATTGCCCAAAAACATGTTCTCCACAGGCACACCTTTGATTTTCGAGAGTTTCTCCTTCAGATCCAGCTGCAGTGGATCGGGGTAGCGGTTGTAGGGATTGTTATAGGGATTCTCGTTGGCATCGAGAAACACCCGGGCAGTCTTTCCTTTATATTCATCGCGCGCACAACTATAAGGCTCCAGTCGCCATATATTCGGACGCACCAAATCTTTCAATTCTTTCATTATTCTATCTTTCGTTTTATATCAACAGATGGGTGGAACCATTATTCCAAGCCCAATTTCTTCATTCTCACCGTCATTGCGTTCTTGTGGGCATCGAGCATTTCGCTGGCGGCCATCACTTCCACGGCATGTCCAATGCTCCGGATGCCCTGCTCGTCGAGATGCTGGAAGGTGATCTTGCGGTTGTAGCTGTCCAGATTCACACCATTGTAGGCCAACGCATAGCGGTGGGTGGGCAGCGTATGGTTGGTGCCGCTGGCATAGTCTCCGGCGCTTTCACAAGCGTATTTGCCGAGGAACACACTGCCGGCGTTGACCACTTTGGCTGCCAACTGCTCATAATCGTCGGTGGCGATGATGAGATGCTCAGGGGCATAACAGTTGCTGAGGTCGATAGCTTCGTTTGTATCGTGTACGAGTATTAACTTGCTGTTCTCTAAGGTCTTTGATGCTATCTCCTTGCGTGGCAGTTGAGCCAACTGCTTGTCCACCTCTTCCTGCACCTTATTGAGCGTTTTCTCGGATGTGGTAATGAGGAACACCTGTGAGTCGATGCCATGCTCGGCTTGTGAAAGCAGGTCGGCGGCAACAAATTCAGCGTCACTGTTCTCATCAGCGATGACACATACTTCTGACGGTCCGGCAGGCATGTCGATGGCCACATCGTGGAGAGACACCTGCTGCTTGGCAGCCATCACATACTGGTTGCCCGGTCCGAAAATCTTGTATACCTTGGGCACGGACTCAGTGCCGTAGGCCATGGCGCCTATGGCTTGCACGCCACCCGCCTTGAATATTTTGCTCACACCGGCAATCTTCGCCGCCATCAGAATGGCAGGGTTCACCTTGCCTTCACGGTTGGGAGGCGTGCAGAGCACAATCTCCTTGCAACCCGCAATTTTGGCAGGTGTGGCGAGCATGAGCACTGTGGAGAAGAGGGGAGCGGTGCCGCCCGGAATGTAGAGACCCACCTTTTCGATGGCCACACTCTTCTGCCAACATAAGACACCCGGAGCGGTTTCCACCTTCTCGCCATTGAAATGCTGGGCATGATGGAATTTCTCGATGTTATGATGCGCGAGGGTGAGAGCCTGCTTCAGATCATCGCTGACCAACTGCTCTGCCTCCTCGATTTCTTCGGGCGACACGGCGAGCTGATGCAAATGCGCATGATCGAACTTCTCTTCATATTCGCGAACGGCTTCGTCGCCGCGGTTCTTCACGTCTTCGAGAACTGACGCCACAGTGGCGTTCAGCTGTGAAACGTCGAGATGAGGACGCTTCACCAAATTCTCCCATTCATTTCTTTTCGGGTATCTTATAATATTCATTTTAAATGTGTGTTTGTATAAAACGTTAGTCTTAAAGTATCATCTTCTCGATGGGGGTCACCAGGATGCCCTGGGCACCCAGTTCTTTCAGCTTGCCGATGATTTCCCAGAAGCGCTTCTCGTCGAGCACGGTGTGGATGGAACACCACTGGTCATCAGCGAGTGGAATGACGGTTGGCGACTTGATGCCGGGCAGCACAGCGGTGATTTCCTTCACCTTGTCCTTAGGCGCATTCATCATCACATACTTCTTGTCGCGGGCTGAGCGCACAGCTCCGAAACGGAACAACATCTCGTTGAGCACATTGTGCTTTTCCTCATCCATCTTCCAATTGCCGATGAGCACAGCTTCGCTCTGCATCACCACTTCCACTTCGCGCAGATTATTGCTCACAAGTGTGGAGCCGGAGCTGACGATGTCGAAGATGCCATCGGCAAGTCCGATGCCTGGAGAAATCTCCACGCTGCCGGTGATGACATGGATGTCGGCCTTGATGCCGTTCTTGTCCATGAACTTGCGCAGGATGTTCGGATAAGAAGTGGCGATTTTCTTGCCGTTGAACCACTGCAGTCCAGTGTAGTTCACTTCCTTGGGAATGGCCAAGGACAGACGGCACTTGCTGAAGCCGAGATGCTCGATGATTTGAGCGTCCTCATTCCGCTCCATGAATTCGTTGAGTCCCACGATGCCGATGTCTGCCACACCGCCAGCGACACTCTGGGGAATGTCGTCGTCGCGGAGGTAGAGCACCTCAAGGGGGAAGTTGGATGACTGTACGAGCAGTGTGCGCTTGGAGGCGCTCACTTTGATGTCTGCCTCTGAGAGCAGATTCATCGTGTCGTCGAAGAGACGACCCTTAGATTGAACAGCGATACGTAACATATTATCTAATAATTATAAAAAATCAATGCAAAAGTAACGCTTTTGTCTAAATTCTGCAAGATTTATAGTACTTTTGTGTCGCATAAATCGACAAAATGTCGTTCAGCACTTACAAACAGACTGTTATTCAAGCTTATAGCAATGCTCAATCATATTTATTGGGGACTCTTGTGTCTCCTTCTTTTCCTCTCGGGATGCCAGCAAAAGAAGACCGTCACCACCACACCATGGGGCACGGTGATTGGCGACACACTGGTGGACGACGGGAATTTCTCGCTCGATGACATCGTGAGCAACGGCGAACTGATTGTGCTCACCGTGTCCGGACCACATACTTATTATGACTATCATGGACACGGCATGGGTGACCAATATCTGCTTTGCGAGAAGTTTGCCCAGCATTTGGGCGTGTCTGTGCGGGTGGATGTCTGTGCTGACACTACGGAGATGATTGGCAAGTTGAACCAGGGCGACGCCGACTTGATTGGTTGTCCGCTATCCAACAAACTGTTGAAGGCGAAGGGCTTGGTGGCTTGCGGTGCCGGCAACGACTCGTTGCATTGGGCTGTGCGCCAAGACAGTCGTGAGTTGGCCCGGGCACTCGACGACTGGTATGAACAGAAAATGTTGGCTGAGGTGCAGCGTGAAGAAGACTATCTGCTCTCCACCCGCAGTATCCGTCGCCATGTCTATTCCCCGATGCTCAACGGGGCGGCAGGTGTCATCTCCAAATATGACGGTCTTTTCAAGCGTTACTCTTCGGAGGCGCGTATCGATTGGAGACTCATGGCTGCCCAGTGTTATCAGGAGTCGTGCTTTGACCCTAATGCCGTGTCATGGGCGGGGGCAAGAGGCTTGATGCAAATCATGCCGACCACAGCCGACCACTTGGGGTTGCCCCGCTCGATGATGCATGACCCAGAGGCGAACATCGCCGCTTCTGCCCGTTATATGGCAGAGATGGGCGCCAAGTTCAGAGATGTGCCCAGTGCAGAACAGCGCATGTATTATGCTCTCGCATGCTATAATGGTGGCTACCATCACATCCGTGACGCCATGGCATTGGCGCGCAAATATGGCCATGATCCATATCGTTGGGATGATGTGGCACAGTATGTGCTTCGCCTTTCCGACCCTCAGTACTATCGTGACCCGGTGGTGAAATATGGCTATATGCGTGGCAAGGAGACTGTAGGCTATGTGTCGGGCATCCGCCAACGCTTTGAACAGTATCGTGGAAAGACGGGTGGGGGAGGCTCCTTCGGTATCGGCGGAGGTGGAGACAATCTCACTCCCCATCGGTCCACGCATAAGCATAAATACAAAATATGATGTGCAAGGTCTCAGACTCGTGGCAGAAGCTTCTTGAATATTGTCAATTTTTATGACGAGAGGAATGAGACTCTCTATTTTTCCGCTAAAGCTTTGAATGAAGCGACTTTAGACTTTTTACCCGTTAGAGGCGGACTAACGACTCGTT
>JBNMIE010000034.1:0-22077 GCA_050873125.1 Prevotella sp. | reverse complement strand
TTCTACTTGGAGTCCTGTAACCTTGTGCATCAGCTCTATGGCCGTGTTGCTTGTTGAAGAATCGTAAAGCTTGTACTGTCCACGTTCTGCATCGTCGGCCCCACGTCCTGTCAGGTATGTGTTCTTGCCGATAACCAGCTTCTTCAATTTGGGCATGTTGAGAATGTCTTCCAATGAGTTGATATTGTCGTCAATCTCTAAAGTTTCCACATTGTTGGCCCAATCGTCATTGATGTTTCCTTCACTGGAAATCTGTGTGCTGCCCAAACCATACTTGGTCTTGATGAACTCCTTGAAGTCTGACGTGAATGATTTGACGTGCTTAAGTTCATAAGGATCGAATGTAATCAAGTCCTTGCAGTTTCCAATTCTTCCTGTTCTGTAGAGAATCACTGGCTTGGCAGGATCTATCTGGTCGGGAATTGGGTATAGCGTCTTTGATGCGATGTCCTGGTTCAATGCCAGTTCGCCGTCTGTGCCATCCTTTTTCGTATATTTGAGGAAGGCCGATTCCAATCCGTCCTGCCATCCTGAGAATTCCAGCACAAGATTGTTACCCAGATAGAAGTGCTTGGCTACCACTCGGGTGAACGACATCACCTCTTCATGTTCTGAAGTATAGGGGCGTCCATAGATGGTACTTTCGATTGACGATTTGCCTTCCTTGTCCAGAGATGAAACGGTTATGGCATACGTTTCGTTGTCGAGGTTTGCGATGTTGTATTCACTTGTACCCCTGTCGAGAAGTACAGAGTCAGCCATGTTGTCGCTGGTCCACTTGACCTTCACTTTGTCAATGACTGGGTCCACATTGTTAGTCCAGTCCACCACCAGTCTTTTCCATCCGGAGCTGACGGTAAGATTGTCGCACATACCGATATATCTTATCTCGCCGTCTCCCGCCCAATCACTGAAGGTGTCTTTGATGTCTTGGCATGCTGTCAAAGACGAAACCGCAAGCGTTGCGAGCGCTGCTTTTCTAAAAATGTTATGTTTCATTGTTTAATTCTCCTTTTTGGTCCAAACTTCCAGTTCCTGCATAGTGAAGTACTTGGCTGTGTTCAGCGTAGGGCCAAACTGCCATGTGTCACTTCCCACTTTATTGTAGGTGTTGTGGACTACAATTTTCAGATATCTGTAACCTTCACCTTGATCGCAAAGCAGCTTTAGTGGTAAGAATACCGAGTCCGTCTTCAAGGCATCATTGTATGAATTAATTACATTACGGTATCCCAAGCATTTCGCATTCCATCTTGAATCGTTTCCCGTATCGGGGTCTTGCTTGTATTTGGACACTTTGACCCAATCCTTGGCCGACCAGTTGCCGGCTGTTCCATGGTCGTCTTTGGCTGCGTACACTTCAACTTCGCAAGGAATCTTGTCTTCAAAATAATCGTTTCTGAACAAAGTGTAGTATGGCCCTTTATATGCCCATCCGTATTGTCTGACATTCAGTGGCGCATACATTCTCACTTCCGCCGTCAACTTGTTTTCATGCATATCAATGTACATGGGCTCGTCAAACGCATCAGGGCCCGCCAGGAAGAAATTATACATGTCGTAGGCGCCATAGTGGTCTTTCTCGTTGTTCTTGAAGTAAGTTTCTCCTCGGAGTTCTCCGTCAAACAAGTATTTCTTGCCTATGAGACATTCTTCATCTTCGATGGACTTGTCGCAATAGAAATCAAACTTGGAGGGATCCAGCTTGGCTGTATTGTAAGATGCCACATTTTCCCATTTTTCCTCACGGACCATATAGCCACGGTAGTCTTCTGTACGGATGATAATCGTATTCAGATCCGATTTCTGTTGAAGTGAGAAGTTCATCGTGTCTTTGCCTTCCGTGATGTTGAATGAGCGAATCAGAATAGTGTCAGGTTGTCCTGACAGAGGATCGGTTCCCAAATAATATACATGGGCAAGACCCTTGGCATTTGTCGTGTTGTCGGTCAACACAGAGAATCCATTCCATCCCGACTGCACTTTCACACCATTGAAGAAAGCGTATGGTGCCGAATCTTTTGTGCTGAAAGAGACCGGTATGGGATCGCTTTCCTCGCCATTGCGCTTCACAAAACGCACTTCGGCTGCCACATCCTGCTGTGCCTGATTGAATCCTTCCAGCAAGATGGAGTCGCTCAAGGCACTTCCCGAGCGTAAAATGTCGTGTCCTGCATAATCCTTGTAGCGGATGTTCAGTCCCATCAATTCTTCGTCTTTGGGAAATGTGTAGTGCATGACAGCGCCTCCTGGTATGGATTCAAATGTGAAAGCATCTGCTCCCACTGCCGGCTGGAAAGTGTTTTCCTCGTCCTTGCAGGAAACGATAGCCAGCAGCATCAGAAGAGAATAAATATATTTTTTCATATCATTCTTTATCTATTAGTTCGTAATGTTATTTCGTACTTCCCCATCCTGCGTTTTGGGTGCATCCAGAGATGAGAATCTCTTCACTGCGTATGGGGAAGAAATAGTCGCGGGGAGCTGTGAACTTGCGTTTTGGCCATACTACCACGGGTCCCTCGTAATTGTTGTAGAAGCCCCGGTTGTCTGTAGCCAGAATATTCCATCCGTATTGTGGCTGGTTCAGTTCTTGAGGCGCTTCCATCCATCTGCGCAGGTTGTAGAATCTGCGGCCTTCAAAAGCAAACTCAATGTTCCACTCTTGGTGGATAATGCTGCGCATGCCAATCTTGGTCGATACTTTCTCTGGATTACGGGCGTAGCTGGTCCATGCGTCCACCACCTTTGGAATGCCGGCACGTTCGCGTACCACGTCAATCATATCGTAGACATGCTGGTTGGGCTTGTCGAGATACTCGTTCCATGCTTCGGCAGACATAAGATACAATTCCGCAAGCCTGTATAAGGGTTGCAGCATCTGGTAGTTGCCACTTTGCAGATAGGACCGGAATGGTTGTGTCGAGTCAATCCATTTCTTAATCCAATAACCAGAAAGGCTCTGTGGAAGAGTCACGTTGATTCGGTTGTCCTCTGTTCCGAAGTTTCCGCCTTTATGCGTGTTGATGACCGTTGCTTTAAATATTTTTGAGCTGCTGCTTGTCGGTCGATACCAGCAAGTGCCGTCTGCTGCAATGTCGGCATAGAATCGCGGTTCACGGCGACGGTGCAAACCAATGACGTCCGTGTTGAGTGGAACCACATTCTGGTAACGTGAGTCCACTTCCTTGCCCAGTTGGTATTTGTCTGCCACCCATTGCCTGTCCTGTTCGATGGGCAGGCCATGTTCTGTGTAGAACATCTCCACCATCTTCATGCTTGGCTCTATGCATCCTTTAGCACCGATGTCATAAAGTGTAGACTCGCTCCGCTTGGTGTAGGGGCAAAGATAATACAATAGCTCTGTTCCACGGTCAAATTCAAACTCTTGAAGAACTTCAGGGTTGGTATAGTTCTTGTCAAGAACAGTATGTTGGATGTTGAAGATGGTGTTCAGCATATCTGACCCCTTGTCTGTGTAGAGGTTGTAAAGATGCTTGCCGTCAGCCTCGGCATATTCTATGGCTTCGTCAGCAGCTATGGCTGCCTTGTGCCACTTTTCTTTGTCGTAGTCGGGGAACAGACGTTCACCATTCTTGTTTTTCATGTCCTTCAGCTGTGCATTGCCGTTGAACAGTGGTGATGCGGCATAGATCAGGGCGTAAGCCTTGACTGTCGCCGTGCTTTCTTTGTTGAAGTAGGCCAAGCGCGACTGGGTTTTTCCGTTCATACCGGGCAGTACGGCTATGGCTTCGTCGCAGAGCTGTACAATGGCGTTCACACAATCGTCAACAGAAGAGCGGGGCCGCTGCATATCCTTGCTTGACAATGTCACGTCCAGGTTCTTGGGAACAAGGATGAAGGGACCGTAGCGTTTCAGAAGTTCCAAGTAGGTAGCGGCTTTCAGAGCCTTGATTTCTGCTGCCCACAAAGTCTTTTCATCTTCATCCATATTATAACAATGGTTCACATTGTCAAGAAACAGGTTGCAATATCTGATAAGGCAGTAGGCACCGTCTTTTGTCCAGATGTTGCCGTAGGGGTTCTGCGCCATTTGCAGACCATCGCCAATGTATAGATTTTCAGCATAGCTGCCGAGATTCTCACGGGCATACTGTCCTGCCACGAATTCATCAGCACCGAGGTATCCTGGTTGTTCCGACAAATTGGTTGTCATGCCCACAAACATGTAATAACATGTCTTCAGCCATTTGTCGACATCATTGCGCTGTTCGAAGTTGCTTTCCACTGTCTCCACGTCTCCCTTGGGCACCACGTCCAGGTAATCGTTACATGAAGCAGTAAGCAGTCCGCCTGCCAGCATCAATGCATATATCTTTGATTTTTTCATATTGAATCGTCTTTAATAATGTGATTAGAAACTAATGTTAAGTGCTGCCGAGTAGGTGCGCTGGATAGGATAGTTGAAGCCGCTTTCACCAAGTTCCACATCCCAAACCTTGAAGTTGGTCAGACAGAAGGCATTGTTTACCTTGAAAGAAAGTTTCAGCAGTTTCAGTCCCAAAGCGCGTGTCCACTTGTTGGGGAAGTTGTAGGCCAGTTCAAGCGATGTGCAGCGGAGGAAGGAGCACGAACGCAGGAAATAGGTACTCTTGCGGATTTCAGCATTCTTTTTATTATACCAGTCTTCCTGAGGATTGTGCTGGCTGATGTTGTTGGTCGACAAGCGGGGCCAGAAAGCGTGCAAGTCCTGGTTGTCCTCAGACCAGTGGTTGTCGTAGATGGCTTTCAGCATGGCATGGTCACCATAGAAAGGAGAAACCTTGACTGGGTCGATGAAGAACGACCGCTGGCCGGAACCCTGGAAGGCAAAATTGAACTCAATGCCTTTGAAGTTCAAGAATCCTGTGAAACCATAGATCAACCGAGGTGTCTCAGGGTAGCCGATGAAGGTGGCGTCGTTAACGTCAATCACGCCGTCGTTGTTGATGTCACGATACTTGATGTCACCGGGCATCACGTCACCGTCCTGACGAGGAGAGTTGTCTATTTCGGCTTGGTCACGGAAAAGACCTTCGGCTATATATCCCATAGGCTGGCTGATTTCGTGGCCGATCTTATGCTGCCATGCAGGTTTGTTGGATGCCTCTTCAATGGCCTTGTATTTCACCTTGTTGTAGGTCAAGGTTCCGTTGAGAATCATCCAGCAGTCACTGCTGAAAGCTTTTTGCACTTTCAAAGACAGGTCGACACCGCGAGAATCTGTTTCACCGATGTTTGCCAAAGGATCCACTTCAATTCCCACAGAAGCAGGGATAGTCGTACGGGTTGAAATGATATTATGGCGGATTTCACGATAGATATCAGCCTGAGCCTCAATCAAGCCGTTGAACAACTTGGTCTCGATACCCAAGTTTGTCTGTTCTGCTATCTCCCAAAGAATGTTGGGGTTGGCGTATGCCTTGATTTGTTTACGAGAGAATTGGGCTTTTGAATTGGATTCTGGGGATTGTCCCGAGCCTCCATTTCCTGTTTCACTAATTTCGGGAAGGAACACAAAACGTGGGGTTTCCACGATACCATCATTACCCACCTTACCATAAGAAAGACGGAACTTCAAGTAGCTCAGCCACTTTGACTTGGCAAGCCAAGGCTCATTGGAAGCCACCCAAGCGCCACCTACAGAGGGGAAGAAGCCGAAACGCTTGGCCTTGGCAAAGCGTTCTGAACCATTGTAACCGAAACTTCCTTCAACGAAGTAGCGGTCTTTGTAACCATAGTTGGCACGGGCAGAATAGGTCAAGTTGCGCTGTGGTTGACCATTGAGCACACTGCTGATAGGAGTAAAGGTGCGTTCCTGCATCTGGGCAACGGCTGTTGCAGATGTCTGATGGTCGCCCCAGGCAGCAGTGTGAATCAGCGTACCTGTATAGGTGATAC
Organism: Prevotella sp.; assembly: GCA_050873125.1. Taxonomy (GTDB): domain Bacteria; phylum Bacteroidota; class Bacteroidia; order Bacteroidales; family Bacteroidaceae; genus Prevotella. The sequence continues at coordinate 16,176 of JBNMIE010000034.1, read as the reverse complement.
GGGTATCTGTAGTACGATCACCCTCATTACCATTCAATGTTCTGGTGGAATATGTGTTGTTCACACCTGTCAATGTGTGCTTTCCGGTTTCGTTGTCATAGCTGGAAAGATAATATTTGTAAGGTATGGTATAGAATTTGTTTGTGTAATAACCGGTCTGAACCAAAGATGCACTGGCACGGAATTCCAATCCCTTGACCAGACTGTTCAAGTTGTGAATGTACTCTGCGCGGTTGGTGGTGGAGAAACGGGTCCTGTTGACATAGCCCTTTTGGATTTGCATATAGGGGTTTGTCTTTTCACTTGCCGTCGTTCCAAAAAGAATATGGGGGAAATTATTGGCTTCATCCGCGGGATAGGTCGGTGCAAAGTCTACAGGTGATGCGTTGAATGCATAGTAGTAGGCAGTGGTCTGATCTGCCAGTGGACCATGGTACTTGTCCAATGTGGCCACTGAGTTGATGACCAGCTTGATGCCCTTGTGGAGGTCAATGTTCAAGTTGGTACGGAACTGTGTCTGGTTGTTCGAGATGTTACAGTTGAAATCGTTCAGACGGTCGGTCTTCAGCATACCCTCGTCATGGTTGAAATTGACGGCGGCATAATACTGTACCACCTTTGAACCGCCACGGATGTTGATGCCGGCATGCTGGTTCCAGGCAAAGTCCTTGAACAACTGCTTGTACCAGTCTGTGTGAGGATAGAGCCATGACGGATACTTGCCCGAGGCTGTCTTGTTGATGTAGTCAACGGAATACTGGGGAGTCGCCATGGAGTTACGGGTCAGCTGGGCCTGGTCGTACATGCGCATATAAGTGATAGGATCTACCACATCAATGTTGCGGGTTGGCTGGGTCAGGATAGACTCATAGCGGAATGTGGTGTACACACTTCCTTCTTCACCTTTCTTGGTTGTCACCTTGATCACACCATTGGCACCACGGGCACCGTACATGGCGGTGGCGGAAGCGTCCTTCAGCACGCTGAAGCTCTCAATGTCTTCTACCTGGATACGGGAGAGGTCAACTTTGGATGATTCCACACCGTCAATCAGAATAAGAGGGTCTGTGTTGGCGCCGCTCTGGAACGAAGTGATACCACGGATGTAGAACTTGGTGTTCATCTCGCTCTCGGTCAGTCCACCTGGCAGACCACCGGTCTGCCAAGCCACCATACCCGGAATACGTCCGGCAAAGCTGGTCGTTAGGTCGCTGCTTGATGTCTTCAAGTCACCGGGGCGCACAGTGGTAATGGAAGAAACCACACTTTCTTTCTTCTGTGTACCGAAGGCAACTACCTGCACATCGTCCAAAGTCTTGGAGTCTGGGTCGAGCGCCACATTGAGCACACGCTTTTGGCGGATAGACACAATCTTGGTCTTGTAGCCAATGAAGGTGAAGCGCAACTGGTCGCCTGTACGGGCCTTCATGGTGAACTCACCATTGATGTCTGTCTGGGTACCTTCCTTAGTGCCTTGGAGGAACACTGTCACTCCCGGCATTTCGACACCACTCTCGTCCACAACCTTTCCAGAAACTTGAAAGAAATCTCCCTTGCCTGTGGCTTGAGAGTTCTTACCTCCTTTCTTGTTGACGGTTACATACTGCCCATCGATTGTAAAACCGAGGGATGTGCCGGACAGAATCTGTGTCATGGCTTCAGACACGTTCTTGGCACGAACATCGTTACTTGCCTTGTAACCCTTAACGTCGTTGCTCACGTACATCACTTTGCACTTGGCAACTTTTTCAAGACGTTTGAAAACGGTTGGCAAACTTTCATTTTTCGCTTTCATCACAATCGCTCCTGCCTGATTCTGTGCGCTGACATTCACAGTGCACAAAAGGGACATGAGGAATGTGAGAAGCATAAATGACCACATTTTTCTCATAAGCTTTTCTATAAAATTAGAACCCTTTTACACTAATTAGTCGTAAAGCTCGGAAATAGGGCACCCCTAAATGAGAAAAATTTTCAAAAAAAGTAGATAAAACTTTTCAGCCAGTAAGAGTTTACTTGTAGATATGCAACTTTCCGTCCACCATTTTAACCTGGAAACTGTCAAAATGATTAAACACGTCAATGGCTCTGTGCAAGGACTCACTGCGGTCGCAGAAATAACGTATTTTAAGGTTCTTGAGTGAAAGGTCGTCAAACACTACACTCACATTATACCATCTGCCGAAAGTTTTTGCCACCTCTTCCAATGGAGTGTCATCATAATAGATATAGCCACTGCGCCAAAACTCATAGCTGTCCATATTCTCCGCGGCAACGGTAAATGTGGCATTTTCACCGTTCAAAGTCGCTCCTTGTCCAGGCTGAAGGTGAATCTTGTCGCCACCATCCTTAAGACTGACCACGACTTTTCCTGTAATCAAAGCGACATGGGCTGGTTCACCCTTATAACTGCTCACATTAAGTTCTGTTCCCAACACACGTGCCTGCACATTGTCGGTATTGATGACAAACGGATGTTTGGCGTCATGGGTCACTTTAAAGTAGGCCTCTCCCTCCAAATACACAGACCGCTCCTGGTCGATGAAAGCTGTGGGATAGGTCAACTTGCTGCCTGCATGAAGCCACACTTGAGTCCCATCGGGAAGAACCATCTGATAACTCTTGCCTGCGGGAACATTGATGGTGTAGCGCTCAGTAGGCACATCCTCCGTGGAATAGCCCAAAGCTTGGAGTATCTTGTTGCGCAACTTCGGTGCTTGTGCCTGTGCCAAGTTCTGGCTTTCGCCTTTCACTACCACAGGCTCATCATTGCTGGAGGAAACCATCGTCACACAGGTATCGGCATTGAATTCCTGCTCGTAGACCAAATGGGGGTCGGTCGGCTTTGGGGTGTGCATATAGGAATAGAAACCAGCTATGACAAAAACACAAGCAGCAATGCCGGCTATCGCATAGAGTACGTAGCGCACCGTCTTGTGGCGATGGGATGACGGCTCCGAGTCAATGGTTTCCTCTTCCCCGGTTGTCGTTTCCTCCTCGTCATCCAAACGATCCGATAAATCCTTCCAAGCTTGGTCGATGTCAAGTCGGGGAGTTTCCTCCTCACAACGACGGGCTGCAGCTTGGCGCATGGCGGAAGTGTCCTCGACAACAGACACAGTCTCCTCGTCCTGCATGAGTTGTGCAAGTTCTTCGTCTGTCAGATTGCGCTTGGCATCCAACAAATCGATGATTTCGTCAAGTCGTTTATCGTTCATTCTTGTTCTTCTGTCTCTATAAGTTAGACGTGATGTGCCGATTTTGAGCACCCCTGTCCCATCATTTTTTGGAATTTTTAAGCATCTCCTCTCTGAATATCTTCAAAGCTTGCATCACGTGTTTCTTGATTGTGCTTCGACTGACGCCCAACAGCACAGCCACTTCCGTGTATGTTTTGTCTTTGAAATAGCACAGTTCAAGTATCTTGCGTGTCTGTGGTGTCAGCCCGTCCATCAGTGCATAGATCTGCTGTATCCGGACTTCCATCTCTTTCAGTCTTGCATTCTCCTCGTCTGTTTCTTCTCCGTAGATGACCCGATAGAATTCCGCATATTTGTCTCTCGCCATCATCTTGCGGAGATAATCCATTGACTTGTTGTAAACAGTTTGGGAGATATAGCCCAGGAATTTGTCTTGCGAAATGTCCTCGCGATGTTTCCAAAGTTGAGCGAAAGACTCACTGACAATGTCACGGCACACCTCTTCATCTTTCACCAAGTTGATGGCGAAATAATAAAGCCGGGAATAGCTTTCCCGGAAAAACCGTTCAAAGTCTTTTTTGTCTACCACTCTCTCTTTCTATCATTAATAGAGGACTCTTTATGCAAACAGCGGCCCATGAATTTCTTCATGAGCCGCTGCTTGTTTGTGGGCCATCTAGGGCTTGAACCTAGGACCTCCAGATTATGAGTCTGTTGCTCTAACCAACTGAGCTAAAAGCCCGGCTTATGCCGAGAGGGCATAAGTTTTCAGGTGCAAAGATAGAGGTTTTCCCCGATATCTGCAAATATTTTGCTCAAAAAGTAAAGCGGGGTCCGCTGTCAAGCCTTGGATTTATTTCTTTTTCGGACGACGGCGTGCCCAACCTTCTTCTGCGAAGTCGGGTTCCTCACCTTTCAGTTTCACATCGTTGTGCTGGAAGAACTGGCGCCAGTCGCCTGTCTCCTCCTCTGCTCTGTTGCGTTTCGATTTCTTTTCATAGCGGGCAAAGCCATCCTCATCCTTTCTTGAGGATTTGCGAGCACTTCCGCCACGGGTGTTTCCTCTGCCGGCACCACCCTGTCGGCCACCTTTTCCGCCTTCTTCCGCATCATTGCAGCGCACCTCGCGTCCTTTATAAATAGCGCCGTTGATGCCCTTCATCACTTTCTGCGCGTCCTTTTCAGGCACTTCGATATAGCTGAACTTGCTGAGCAAGTCGATATGACCCACCTCCTGACGGCCATGCAGATTGCGGTTGAGGAACTGCATCACTTCTCCAGGATAGAAGCCATCGGCCTTGCCCAAGTTGATGAACAGACGGCGATAGCCCTGCTCTGGCTTGTGGCTGCGGCCTTGACCATTTCGACGGCCTTCGCCACGACTGCCGCGGTCTTTTCCACGCTCGCCTCTTGTGCTGGGTTTCTCTATTTCCGGAGCATCGGCATAGTAAGCGAGGAACTTGCCAAACTCAAGGCTGACAATCTTCTTGATGATGTCCTCCTTCTCCATGTACTCGAAGTGACGGTTGATTTCGGTCATGAATGGAGCAATTTCTTCCTCGTTCACATCCACCTTTTCTATCTGATCCATCACTTTATAGAGCTGTTTGGTGCAGATTTCCTTGGCTGAAGGGATAGTGCCCTCCACAAACTCCTTGCCGATTTCCTTTTCGATGGCGCGCATCTTTCCACGTTCACGAGTATGGATGATGGAGATGCTGGTGCCCTTTTTACCGGCACGGCCTGTTCGTCCACTGCGGTGGGTGTAGCTCTCGATGTCGTCGGGCAAGCCATAGTTGATGACATGGGTCAAATCGTCAACATCCAATCCGCGGGCTGCCACATCAGTAGCCACAAGAAGTTGGGTGAGATGCTGGCGGAACTTCTGCATGGTGAGGTCACGCTGCTGCTGCGAAAGATCGCCATGAAGCGACTCGGCATTGTAGCCATCGTGAATCAGCTTGTCGGCTATCTCCTGGGTTTCCCGCTTGGTACGGCAGAAGATGATGCCGTAGATTTTGGGATAATAGTCAACGATGCGTTTCAACGCCAAATACTTGTCCTTAGCATTGACCATATAATAGATGTGGTTGACGTGCTCGGCACCCTCGTTACGACTGCCTACCACGATTTCCTTGTAATCGTGAAGATAGCTCTTGGCAATTTTCTCTATCTCCTTGCTCATCGTGGCGGAGAAGAAAAGTGTGTTGCGATCTTCCGGCACTCCGGCAAGAATCTCGTTCAGACTCTCTGAAAAGCCCATGTTGAGCATCTCGTCAGCCTCGTCGAGCACCACATTGCGCACGGTGTCAAGTTGTGCCACACCACGATTCATCAAGTCAATCAGACGGCCCGGAGTAGCCACAATGACTTGAACTCCTCGTTTGATGGCATGAATCTGATTCTCGATGGAGGTGCCACCATAGACTGCCACGATGCGCACTCCCTCCATATATTTGGAGAAATCCTTCATGTCGTCAGCAATCTGAAGACAGAGTTCACGAGTAGGACTCAACACGATAGCTTGTGTAGACTTGTCGTTGGGGTCGATGCGCTGCAATACCGGGATGCCGAATGCGGCAGTCTTTCCTGTACCGGTCTGTGCCAGTGCGATTACATCGTTACGATTACCAAGCAAATAGGGAATAACTTCTTCCTGAACAGGCATTGGCTGTTCAAAGCCAAGCTCACTGATGGCGCGGCGAATCTCCTCGCATACGCCCAATTCTTCAAATGTCTTCAATCTTTTTTACCTTAATTTTAGCGGAAGACGTGTCCACCCTCCCAGCCACAATCAGGGTGCAAAAGCCTTCCAAAATAATGATGGGCAACACTCATTGTTGCCCTTAGCGGGTGCAAAGGTAATGAAAATTAATGAGTTACGGAAGTTTTCCGACAAAAAAGGACTGTCACATAGTCATTTTGTCTCATTTTCTTCGTATTTTTGCAGCCCTAATAAGATGAAGACTATGAAGATTTGTATATTCTGTTCTGCCAATCAGAACATAGATTCCGACTTCTTCCGCATGACTGAGGAGCTGGGCCAGTGGATGGGTGAAAATGGTCACGACGTGGTGTTCGGCGGTTGTGACATGGGACTGATGGAATGTGTGGCAAAGGCTGTCCACGAGCATGGAGGCAAATGCTATGGCATGGTGCCGTCAAAAGTGGAGGAGAATGGACATGTGAGCCAATATGTGGATGTGGAGTTCCCCTGTAACAATCTCAGCGACCGCAAGGACCTGATGCTTCTCCACAGCGACTTGGTCATTGCCCTTCCTGGTGGTGTGGGCACCCTTGACGAGATATTCACCGTTGCTGCCTCCCACACCATCGGTTATCACCAAAAGCATGTGCTGCTCTACAACATGAAGGGATTCTGGAACAAGCTCATCGAACTGCTTGACGACCTGCAAGCCAAAGGCATGATCCGTGGAGAATGGCACGATTACATCGAAACGGCTGACGACTTCGAGGAGCTGAAGAAGAAGATTGCACAATTGGCATAACCGCCTACAGCAACAAGGCAAAAGATGCGCCGCAAGTCAATGTGTTCATCCATTCACCGCTTGCCTTGTTGTGTGAAGGCTGCAAATTGTAATCGATGAAGAATCGCATGCCATAGTTTTTGTTTGCCTTAAACGTGCAGGAGAGTCCACTGCCAAAGCAAACGCCGTTTCTCTTCCCGACGGTCAGATTGGAGAGTTCCAACTTAGGATAATGCACAAAGCCACACAACAGTTTGCTGCCAACCGCCCAACGTTGTGACAGAGGATAAGAGAAATAGCTACCTCCAGAGAGAGTGACCGCATCAAACGAATTGTCCTCCGCCTTGTCTCCATTGACAATCAAGGCGGTGTTCGACACCGTGAACCTGCCTCCGACACCTATATAGGGATTGAAGAAATAGGCTCCTTCCATGCCTACAGACGAACCGGAAGATGTGCTGAAGGTATTATTCTCGTCAATATCATATTTGCTGAGAGGAACATTTAGTCCTACATACAGACTGGCGAACGACGGCTTGTCCATCCGGTCAAACTGATAGTTGGGCAAAGTGGGCTGATGGAGTCCTTTCTCCTTGAAGAGCAAGTCGGCAAGCCAATAGCCCATTTCCGTAGACAATATACCTATTCCCGCACCGGTCAGCACATCGCTCAGCCAATGTTTGTTGTTGGCCATACGCATAAGTCCGGTGGCGGTAGCCGTGGTATATGCCCCGACACTTATCCACGGACTCTTGTGCCCATATTCTTTTGACAGCATCGTTGCTGTCATGAAGGCTGTGGCTGTATGTCCCGAAGGAAACGAATGGTTGTTGGAACCATCGGGGCGTGTCACATGTGTCGTGGTCTTCAGGGTGTTCACAACGCCACCCATCAGTGCTGCGGCGAAGGCGTCGGACACAAGCATCCGACCCCATGAGCTTCGGCTCTCCACTCCTGCGGTCTTCAACCCCAACATCACTGCTGCTGGCGCATATTGCAGATAGTTGTCAGTATGGTTGCGGAACCTTGGCATATAGTCATTGCGCAAACTGCGGAAGTGATCGTCCTCCCCTTTGACAATCAGTCCTGCTGCCACCAGGGGAACGCCGACATAGGTCATCTGATAAAGTCGCGAAGAAGACAACTTGTCTATCTTTCGGGACAAATTCTGTGATTCCATCTGAATTTGACTACTGTCCTGCAAAGTGTCTGCCTCTTCTGCCCACAAGTTGTTGGCTCCTAGAAAGAGCACACAGAGCACTAAAGCAATGCGTACCCGCACATAGTTGTCCTTGAAGATTCCCCTCAACCCTTTGTATCTATTATCAAATCTGTCCATGAACATTTTCCTTATCCTTGTATGTATACATATATTATTGCAGACAAAAATAAGGCGGAACTTTGTGGAAATCTTGTAGATTTGACTTTTTCATCACCCGACCCATCATGTCGGTCACCATTGCCATTGGCACTTGCGTGGTCGGCGGCATGATTACCGGAACCCTGGCCATACTCCTGTGGCTGCCCACCCTCTATTGTCTATTCGAGGCATTAGACGAGAGGATGAGAAAGAAAAAGATTATGCTTTGAAAGACTTGTCTTTAGTCTTTCAAGCACCCAATAGGAACAACGTACACACCATCTTTCCTTCGATAGGCAAAATCACCTGTTCCTGTAAGCACCATCATAAAAGATGGTTCATTCATCTTATCTGTATTTATCTTTCCTGCAAGAACTTTCAAATTTTCTGCGCCCTCATTGACAAGTTTATCTCCGCCCAACTTTATTTCCACAAGTCCATACATGCCATTGCGGAGATGCACCACCGCATCACACTCTAAACCATTTTTGTCACGATAATGGTATACGTCTCCATCCAATGCATTGGCAAAGACCCGTAAGTCCCGAACACAAAGTGTCTCAAAGAAAAGTCCCATAGTATTAAGGTCATTTATAAGGTCTTTCGGGCCGAGTCCCAATACAGCTGTTCCGATAGACGGATCTATAAAATATCGGGTATTCATTGTTCGAATAGCTGTCTTTGAGCGCAAGTTTGGATTCCACGCCTCAGAATCCTCTATAACGAAGATCTTTCGCAACGCATCCAAATAACTGCTTGCCGTTTTCACACTGACTTCATTTTCTAAATTTGTCATCATGTCAGCAACTATAGTCCCGATAGTCGCTTGAGAACCTTGATTACGAGCATATGAACGCAATAATAGCCTTGTGGTCGTGACATTACGATTCACTCCATCCACACGTGAAATATCTTTCTTGATAACGGCATCCACATAATCAAAAGCTTGAGCCAAAGCCGCTTCATCCTGCAAGCTACAAGCAAACGGCCATCCGCCTCGACAAATTAAGAAAGCGATATCTTCAATCTTCAGTTTATTAACAGCGACTATCTTTTCCGGAGCTTCAAATAGATTTGCCAAACTCACACTTCCATTTGACTCTCCTGATTCATACAAACTCATTGGACGCATGGTCAACCAACTAAACCTTCCTGTTCCTGAATGATGTATATCTTTTTCATCAGCAGGGACAGCAGAGCCTGTCAAAACAAACTGTCCCACATCATGACGATGGTCGACCTCAAATCTTATAGCATCCCAAAGTTTTGGAGCCAATTGCCACTCATCAATCAATCTTGGCACTTCACCATCCAATAAAACAGAGGCGTCAATTTCTGCCATTTGCAAGTTCGTCTCCAATGTGGCGGGATTATCTATATACAAAATACTTTTTGCTTGTTGTTCAGCTGTTGTCGTCTTTCCACACCACTTTGGCCCTTCTATCAGAATTGCCCCCTTACTTGCCAATTTCTTTGCAAGTATTCGATCTGCGATTCTACTTTTGTATTTCATTCCACAACTATTTGATTTTCAGTTGCAAAGATACAAATTTATTTTCAAATTTCCTCAGTTGGCCGATTTTTATTTCCTCAGTTGGCTGAATTTCACTTCTCAAGTTGGCCGATTTTCATTTCCTCAGTTGGCTAAAAGAGACCGATCCATTTCTCCAACATTCGAGTCTGTATGATTCTTATTCTCATATGAAACACACAACATCATAAAAACAAAAAGAGCGAAAAGGCAAGTCTCAAACATGAGGGCTGCCTTTCCGCTCTTAATATATGCTTAATTGTCTTTATTCTGACAGGAGTTTTGCTGCCATGGCCTTGCCGAGGGCCTCGCATTGGCGACGCACTTCGGGGGTGATGGCTTGCTTCATGTCTACCGGTTCGCCGACAGGCTCAAAGTGCAGACGGGTTTCATTCCATTCTTGAATCTTTGCCACGGCCTTGCTGGCCCAGCAGTGGGAGCCATACCAACCGAGGAGATGGTTCTTGATGTCCTTGTTGGCAATCTCGGAGAGGAGCACCTCCATCTCATGATAAAGACCATTGTTGTAGGTAGGAGCACCGACGATGAGCCCCTTATAACGGAAGATATCGCGGAGAATGTAGCTATGGTGCGTCTTCGAGATATTATACATCACGATGTTTTTCACGCCAGCCTCACTTGCCGCTGTGGCGATAATCTCAGCCATGCGCTCCGTGTTTCCATACATGGTGCCATAGCAGATGACGAGACCCGGCTCTGTCTCATATTTCGACATCCGGTCATACATGCCCACCACCTTGTCCACATATTCATGCCATACAGGACCGTGGGTGGAACAGATGTAGTCCAACTGGATGCCGGCAAGCTTCTTCAAGGCATTCTGCACTGGAGTGCCATATTTGCCAACAATGTTGCTATAATAGCGCACCATCTCAAGCCAGAAGGTGTCGCAGTTGATTTCCGTGTCGATGATGCCACCATTGAGGGCACCGAAACAACCGAAAGCATCGCCGGAGAAAAGCACATGGTCTGCGTCAGAGAGTGTCACCATCGTTTCGGGCCAATGCACCATTGGGGTAAGGACAAAGGTGAGCTGACGGCCGCCGAGGTCGATGGAATCGCCGTTTTTCACTTCAATCTCATTGTCTGTCACACCATAGAAGCCCTCCATCATGCCGAGAGTCTTCTTGTTGCCGATAATCTGTATTTCAGGATAATATTTCTTGATGAGTGCGATAGAACCGCTGTGGTCTGGCTCCATGTGGTTGATGACCAAGTAGTCGATCTTACGGTCGCCTATCACCTCACGGATATTCTCCAAATATTGGGTGAAGAAATCCACCTCCACAGTATCTACCAGGCACACCTTCTCATCTACAATGAGATAAGAATTGTAGGAAACGCCATTGGGCAGAGGCCACAAGCCTTCAAAGAGAGACTTGTTGCGGTCGTTCACGCCCACATAATAAATGTTGTTGACAATTTGTTTCATCGTATTCTTTGTTCTGTGTTATTTCAATTCTTCCTGCATACGCTTGCCAAACGCTGGCGAGACATAGTTGTAGATATCCTTGCAGCATTCTGCGGCAAACTTCTGGGCATAGGCCATCACATTGTCCCACTGCTGTTCGGACAGTCCACGCTCGATATCCTCACGGGTGATGCCATACTTGAGCATACCGAAGATGAAACCGGCATTGAAATTGTCACCGGCCCCGATAGTGCTCACCGTCTGAGTCTGCGCCACGGGATATTCCTTCTTGAAGCCTGCCTCAGCACGCAGTTGGATAGGCGCTCCGCCCTGGGTATAGATAAACTTCTTGCAATAGAACGACATCTCTGCGGTATAGACTCTGTCGGGATCTTCGAGCTTGTAGAGCACCTCAAAGTCCTCCTTGCTGCCGCGCACGATGTCGGCATATTCCAGATTCTCCAGATAATTGGGAGTGATGCGCATCACCTCACTCCGATGAGATGGGCGGAAATTGACGTCATAGTAGATGATGGCGCCATGGTTGCGGGCATAGTCGAGCAAGCCCACCACCTGTGGACGGATTACCGGGTTGACCGCATAATAGGAGCCGAACACCACGATGTCATCGGGCTGTATGTCGGGATAGACAAAGTCGAGTTGGTCGTGGGGATGGTCTTTATAGAATATGTATTCCGCATTGTTGTCGTCATCGAGGAAGGCGAGCGACACGGGTGACTTGCTCTCGGGGAAGACGTTGACATTGTCAGCATTCACGCCGTTTTCCTTGAGGAAATTGATGATGTGCCTGCCCACCCGGTCGTTGCCCGTTTCGCTGATGAATGTGGTGTTGACACCCGATCGGCCCAGGGAGATGATACAGTTGAAAGTGGAGCCTCCGGGCACGGCGCCCACAGGTTGCTCGTGTTTGAAGATGATGTCGAGAATCGTCTCGCCAATACCTATTACTTTTCGCATTTGATGTTCTGATATGTTTACTGCAAATGTAAGCAAGAAAAAGGCAAACGGCAAAGAATCCAAAACCTTTTATATTTTTTTATCTTTACCGTTTGCCATGGGATCTAAACGAAGGGATTACCAGCCCAGCACATACTTGCGGTCCTTGTAGCTGTAGATAGCACCCTTGTCTTTTTCCATCGTGAGTTGGCGGGAAGCGGGATGCCGCTGGCTCACGTCCACTGGATTCCCGTCAAAGTCGCGGCTATTGTATTCCCAGAAGCGCACATAGGTGGTGTCGCCCTCTATGCTCTTCCAACCGCAAGGGGCTATGTTCTTCAGTCGGCAGTTGATCAGCACCGCCTCCGCATAGGGATAACCCGTGCCCTTGTTGACTGGAGAACGTGCCAACTCTGTGTCTGTGCCCAAGCCCTCAAACGAGCAGTCTACAAACACGTCGCCATGGTTGGCATTGGTGTTTCTGATCCACATGAAGGCGCCATAACTGCGCAACGTGCACTTTTCGAAGAATGCCGGGCCACGTCCAAGCACGGTGTCACCGCCGCCATCCACCGTACAGCGGAGATAGTAAGCGCTGCCATTAGTCTGCAAGGCATCGCCTGAACCGACAATGTGCACGTTGTAGAAGGTGTTGTGGCTTCCGTTCACAAGCAGGCCCTCAGCCTGTCCGGTCAAGTCGGTCTTGATGGTCATGTCGCTTACCTCTATATATCGGCAGTTGTCAATGGCGAATGCGGCACGGCGGGAGGGGAAGGTGCCGGGCCACTCGTTGGTCTTGATGTCGAGCGGATGGGGGTTGAACACCTCATTGTTGGCATAGTGCACCACCACGCCGTCACGAGACTCGCCAACCAAGCGCACATATTGTTTGTTGCGGAAGTAGACAATCTCCTCGTAGTCTCCGGTCATCACCTTGACCGTCCACCCTTGTGAGGGCTCGACAATATTGTCGGGAACACGGTCCATGGCGCCTTGTACGGTGGAAAAATCGCCGGTTCCATCGGCTTTTACGGTTAATGTTCGGTCTGCCGGATTGGGTTCGGAAGCCTTGGCGGTGAAGGTCCACTCACCCTTACGGATTCCCTTAAATTTGCCATCGGCACTTTGGATGGCACCGCGGTCGATGGTCACGGCATACTGATGTCCGTATTCCAGCACATTGTTATGGAGATAAATAACGGCCTTGTTGCCTCTCACAAGCACGGGATGAAAATGGAATCCGTCGATGAAACCGCCAATAATGTTCAGTTGATAGCGACCAGAGTCGGGCTTGTTGACGCCCGAAGCCGTGCCGGCTTTCATGTCGCGGTTTGTGTATCGGTGAGGAGCGTAAATATAAGGTACTGGTGTGTAGACTGCCGAGGCAAGGCGCGGTTGAGAATCCGTGGGACCAGCCGGAAGGCTGAGGTCAAGACTGTCCACGGCATTACCTGTGGTCAGGTCATAAACCCTTATCCATCCACTTTGCCCCACCTTGGGCGCTTTGTCGAAAGTCAAAATGAGATGGGTGTCCACATTCACGTTTGTGGCTTTGTTCTGTGGGAACAGCGCCGTGCCCTTTGCCGTGCCGGTTAGCACCAGCAGACACATGGCGAAAGAAAGAATTGTCTTTTTCATATAATGGTGTATTGGTTAAAGTCTGACTATGTTGCAAAGGTATATATTTTCCGCTATACTACAACAACACAAAATTTTATTTTTAGCTTTGTTCCTCGGAAAGAATGAAAAACAGACAAGGATTGTAGTTTTGCCCATAAAAAGTTGTCGCTTTGCAAAAAGCATTGTATTTTTGTAGTCAGTCTATAGGATTATGAATTATAATACGATAACATTGCGCAACGGATTGCGCATCATCCATTTGCCGTCCAGCTCGCCCGTAGTCTATTGTGGCTATGAGATCAATGCCGGATCCAGAGACGAAAGTCGGGAGCAGGAGGGCATTGCCCACTATTGCGAGCACACCACCTTCAAAGGCACTTGCCGCCGCAACGCCTTGCAGATTATCAATAGCCTGGAGCGTGTGGGCGGCGACCTCAACGCTTACACCAACAAGGAGGACACTGTCTACTATGCCGCCATCCTCCATGAGCATCTGCCCAAGGCGGTGGACTTGCTCACAGACATCGTGTTCCACAGCACCTACCCGCAAGCGGAACTGGAGAAAGAGGTGGAGGTGATCTGCGATGAAATCGAAATATACAACGACAGCCCTGCAGAACTGATTTACGATGAGTTCGAAAATTTGGTGTTCAAGGGGCATCCGTTAGGCCACAAGATATTGGGTGACGCCGACCAACTGCGCACGTATGGCACAGAAGACGCGCTGCGGTTTACCCGGAAGTATTACAAACCCGACAATGCCATCTTCTTCGCCTATGGTGATGTGGACTTTCATCGGCTCGTCAGACTGTTGGAGAAAGCCACTGCCGATTTCCCTGAAGCAGCGCCCAACATCGAGGATTTGCCGGTTTCATCGGGTGGAAGCATCGACAAAAACCGCGATTCCATCGCTTCAGACTGCCAGCCACAGAATGTGGAGATAGACAAGCACACCCACCAAGCACACGTCATGTTAGGGCATCGGGCTTACGACGTGCACGACGAGCGGCGCATGGCGCTCTATCTGCTCAACAACATCTTGGGTGGTCCGAGCATGAACACCCGGCTCAACTTGTCGCTCCGCGAACGCCACGGACTGGTCTATTCGGTGGAAAGCAGCATGGTGAGCTATTCCGACACGGGTCTGTGGAGTGTCTATTTCGGTTGCGACATGAAAGATGTGGACCGCTGCCTGCGGCTGGTGCGCAAAGAACTGGACAAGTTGATGGAGCAGCCACTCACGGAAGCGCAACTGAAAGCCGCCAAACGGCAGATCAAGGGACAGATTGGCGTGGCGTGCGACAATCGGGAGAATTTCGCCCTCGACTTCGGCAAGAGTTTTCTCCACTATGGTTGGGAGAAAGACATCACCTCTCTATACAGTCACATCGACGCCATCACCGCCCAACAAATGCAAGCCGTGGCACAAGAAATCTTTGCACCAGAGAAAATCTCAACATTGATATTCAAGTAGGATAGATGTAAGTAATTCGGATAGAAAACCGCTATAGAACGAAATCGGGCTGTCCCCTTACGAGTGCAGCCCGATTTCGTTTATATCTCAGAATATCGAGATGGCTTATCTTGCAGCCATGAAATAGGTGTCGCCAGCCAAGGCTGTGCGGAGCTGGAACTTGCCGCCCTCGTCAAGCGCCACATCCATCTTCTTGCCTGTAGGCAAGGTCATCTTCACGGTGCCGTTGTGGTTGAAGTGGAAGAGCTCTTTCTTCACGCCATTCTCTTCCATAGACCAGGTGTCGGCCTTCTTGTCATAGAGGAAATAGAACACCTCGCCCGTAGGACGAGTCACCTCGTAGCCATCAGCCAGATATTTCACACTGTAGTTCTGTCCGTCGTCGCCTTTCACCTTCACAGTCTTGCCCACATTGGCAGCCATGGGGTTGTTGCCGCTCCAGAACTCAATGGTGTTGAGCACGAAAAGGTCTGCCACACCACACACGGCATAGGCAGGAGAGATGAGCAGGAAAATCAACTCGTTGAGCAACTTATAACGTGTGGCACCCTTGTTCCATTTAGCCAACTTGTTGAACAGGCTGAACGATCCCACACAAGAACTGAACATCACGCTTGCCACCATCAGTGTCAAGACGGCTTTCAAACCTTTGCTATACATATCAGTACGATTTAAGAGTTAATGTAAATATGGTCACAAAAGTAATCTTTTATTGTTAAAGACCAACACTTTGACTTGCTTTTCTTCGTTTCTTTAACAATATTAAATAACTCGCGACTCCATTCATGGATGTATTCATCATTCTTGATGCGGGCTTCAGAACCCTCCATATACACAAAAGTTTCCGCCAAATATCATACATACCTACACAAATCGCTCGGAACCCCTGTGTTTATGCGGAGTTTGACAATGTAGGTAGGGCTGAAAATCATACATGAATCATACATAAACCTACATGATTCTACATAAAATCGGGTTCATCCGACATTTCGAGTGATACGACAGTCATGCAGTGCATATAGCCTTAGTTTGAAATACCGTTCATCTCTAAAGCCGTATGCATTGCGTTTCATCACTTTTATCTTGTTGTTTATGCCCTCTACTTTGCCAGTTG
>JBNMIE010000033.1:0-22288 GCA_050873125.1 Prevotella sp. | reverse complement strand
GGTTGGTTGTGGCACGGTCGCCACAGAGGTTGAACTTCTCATCGGGGAAAAGTGGCGTGAGGTGTTCGAAGGGGATGCGGTCGCGCACAGCGGACGGCTCCTTGCCATTGATCTTCTCGATGCTGGTCAATGGGAAATATTTCTCGCCTTCCTTCGGAGGACGCACCTTGCAGAGCACCACGTCACCCGTCTTGAGGCCGTATTGTTTCACTTGCTGGTTGGACACATACACATCGTCTGGAGAAGAGAGATAGTTGTAGTCGCTGGAGCGGAGGAATCCGTAGCCGTCGGGCATCACTTCCAGCACGCCATTGGCGCTGAGGATGTCGGTGAAATCGTACTTCTCCTCCGCTGCAGGCGCATGTTCCTGCACGTGAGGATAGGATGGTTGTTGAGCGGAAGGCTGCAGCGTGGGATTGTCAAACATGTCATAGTTTGGCGTCACGCCACGGTCCTCGATAGGAATGCCCACCACGGTGATGAAATCTGTTCCGTCGCCTGGATCGCCTGCCCATACACCGTCGGGCACAGCGTCTTCCGTTGCAGGCTTCTGGCGCGACTGGGCATCAGCCTTGGCTCCCACCTTCTGCTGGAGTTTCTTCAACTCGTCCATATACTGCTGGTTGTCGGCATCGCCATTTTCTTTGGAGAACTCAGCCTCGGGCACGGCAGGAGCTGCAGCTGTTTCCTGTGCCGGAGTTTCGGCTGCGGAAGTCTTGACTGCAGAAGCAGCGTTGTCAGCTTTCTCTGCGGGAGTGGTGTCGGCTGGTTTTGCCACCTCACTTCCTGCGGCAGCGTTGGCACGAGCCTGCATTTCCGCGATGGCAGCGAGTTCCGCCTTCGACTTTCTTCCACGATGCTTGGGGAAGGAAGCGAGCAGTTCCTCCATGGTGGCAGGAGCACTGCCTGTGGAAGGAGCCTCAGCCGCCGTATTATCTTTGGTGTCAGTGTCTTCTTTGAAGAGAGAGGGTGTTTCAATCACGGTATTCTTATTGTTTTTCACGTCGAAGTTCTCACCTTCCTTACCCTTCACAGAGTAGACCCGGTCGGTGTCCTTCTTGATGATTCTTGTGCGTTTCCGTTTGGTTCCAAGCGGATTCTTGTTTCCTTCCACCTCGGCTTGCTTGTCCAAGATGGCATAGATAATCGACTCCTTCGGGTCGTTCGCTTGAAAATCAGCGCCCAACTGGTTGGCTATGTCCACGAGGGCGTTGACATCTTTAGAGGATAAATCGTCTTTGCTATACATATATTTTATTATATGGATTTATGATTTCATGTGATATTTTCCGGATGGGGCGGCGTTTCAAGGAAAGAAACACCAGATGCCACTTGGTTGCGGCGGTAAAATTACTCAAATATTTTGATTCTCGCAAATCTCCACTTGCTTGTTTTCCTGATATGAGAGTAAAGAAAAAGAGATGGCTCTTTGACGAACCATCTCTTCGGGTGCGCCCTTAGGGACTCGAACCCTAGACCCACTGATTAAGAGTCAGTTGCTCTACCAGCTGAGCTAAGGGCGCATTGTTGACGAGACATTGGAAAACTTTGTCAAGCCTTTGCGGAGAGAGAGGGATTCGAACCCCCGGTACCTCTCGGTACGGTAGTTTTCAAGACTACTGTAATCGACCACTCTACCATCTCTCCAAAACTTTATTTCGGCACGCTGAATAGCTTAGCGTTTTAAAGCGAGTGCAAAGGTACGGACTTCATTTGAAACCACCAAATATTTCTGCAAGTTTTTTTCTTTTTCCGCAAAAAAAGTCTCTTTTAGGGGCTTTCGGCGGTCATTTTGCCCCCTCTATTGTGGATTTTGGCCGAATTATTTGGCTATTCAAGGGGCTTGGTGTAATTTTGCAAATATGATTTACCCAAATAATTTTGAGACGAAAATAGGATTCGACGAAGTCAGGTCGCTTCTGAAAGAAAGGTGTCTGAGCCCTCTGGGCAAGGACGAGGTGGAGCAGATGACGGTGTCGGACAGTGCTGACGAGATCAATGAATGGCTCGAGCAGGTCAGGGAATTCAAGGTTCTGACGGAAACGGCTGACGACTTTCCGCTCAGCTATTTCTTCGATGTGAGGCAGTCGGTGGCGAGAATCCGTCTGGCAGGAACGCATCTTGAGGAAAGTGAGTTGTTCGACTTGAAGCGGTCGCTCGACACCATCTGCGGCATCGTGGCTTTTCTCAACCGCGCACCCGAGACCGACGCCGACGGGGAAATCACCCACTACCCCTACCCTGCCCTCCACCGGCTGACTGACGGCATCGTGACCTTTCCACAACTTGTGACACGCATCGACCAAATATTGGACAAGTTCGGCAAAATCCGGGACAATGCGTCCTCCCACTTGCTGGAAGTGAGAAAGGAACTGTCGCGCACGGCAGGTTCCATCTCCCACACGCTGAACAGCATCCTGCGGTCGGCGCAGAGCGACGGACTCGTGGACAAGGACGTCACACCGACCATGCGCGACGGCCGCCTCGTGATTCCGGTGGCTCCGGGACTGAAAAAGAAAATCCGGGGTATCGTGCACGATGAGAGTGCCACGGGAAAGACGGTGTTTGTGGAGCCTACCGAAGTGGTGGAGGCCAACAACCGCATCCGGGAACTTGAGGCAGAGGAGCGCAGGGAAATCATACGCATCCTCACGGAGTTTTCCAATGAGGTACGCCCGCACGTGCACGAGATAGCCGACTCCTACCGGCTGCTTTCCGCCATCGACCTGGTGCGGGCAAAGGCTGAGCTGAGCAAACTCATCGGTGGCATCGAGCCGCATGTGGAAAGCTATCCGCACATTGACTGGTATCATGCCGCCCATCCGCTGCTCCGCCTCTCGCTCGCCAAACAGGGCAAGCAGGTGGTGCCGCTCGACGTGAGCCTCACCCAAGACAAGCGCATCCTCATCATCTCGGGTCCAAATGCCGGCGGCAAGTCGGTGTGTCTGAAAACAGTAGGACTGCTGCAATATATGCTCCAATGCGGACTGAGTGTCCCTATGGGCGAGCGCTCCAAGACGGGCGTGTTTGAGAATATCATGATTGACATCGGCGACGAGCAGAGCATCGAAAACGACTTGAGTACCTATTCAAGTCATCTGATGAACATGAAACTCATGATGCGCTATGCCAACAACCGAACGCTGCTCTTGATTGACGAGTTCGGTACGGGAACAGAGCCGCAGATTGGTGGCGCCATCGCCGAGTCGGTGTTGAAGCAATTCTGCAAGAAAGAAGCCTATGGTGTCATCACCACCCACTATCAGAACCTGAAACATTTCGCCGACAGCCATGAGGGCATCGCCAATGGTGCCATGCTCTACGACCGCCACGAGATGCGCGCCCTCTTCCAACTCCAGATTGGACAGCCCGGTTCGTCGTTCGCCATCGAGATTGCCCGCAAGACAGGCATCCCCGACGAGGTGATACGCGACGCGTCGGAAATCGTGGGCTCGGAATATATCCAAAGTGACAAATATCTGCAGGACATCGTGCGCGACAAGCGTTATTGGGAAAACAAACGACAGACCATCCACCAACGGGAAAAGGAAATGGAGCGCACCATCGCCCGCTATGAGCAGGAAATCCGCGACTTGGAACAGAGCCGGAAGGACATTCTCCGCAAAGCCAAGGAACAAGCCGAAGAACTGCTCCGGGAGAGCAACAAGCGCATCGAGAACGCCATCCGCGAGATTCGCGAGAGCCAGGCGGAGAAGGAGGAGACCAAGAAGATACGTGAGGAACTCAACCAGTTCAAGAACGACATCGACAGCATCGACAAGACCGGCGAGGACGACAAGATAGCCCGCAAGATGGAACAGATTCTCCAGCGGAAGGAACGCAAGGAGAAACGGAAGAAAGACACGGCGACCCGCGACGCCGAAGCTGCCCAGCGCATCAAGGAAGCCCAGCAGAAACGGCTCGACGAGATCAACTATCAGCCGAAGGTGGGCGACACGGTGCGCATCAAGGGACTCAAGACCGTGGGCAAGGTGGAAGCTGTGGACGGCAAGATGGCTACGGTCATCTTTGGCGACATAAAGACCAAGATGCCTGCCAACCGACTCCAACGGGCTGAAGCACAACCGGAGCAGGATCGTCCTATCGGCGTCAGCCGCGAAACCCGACAGACCATAGACAACCGCAAGCTCAACTTCAAGAGCGATCTCGATGTTAGGGGTATGCGTGGCGACGAGGCGCTCAACGCTGTGATGAACTTCATCGATGATGCCATCCTGGTGGGCATGAGCCGTGTGCGCATCCTCCATGGCAAGGGCAACGGCATTCTGCGCAACCTCATCCGGCAGTATCTCTCAACCGTGCCCAACGTGACCTCCTATCAAGACGAGCACGTGCAGTTTGGCGGGGCTGGCATCACAGTGGTCGACTTATAAACCACATGGAAGCCAGCGCCAAGCACAAATACAAGGACAAGCGGACTCCCCATCTTTGGGAATCCGCCTGTCTCATTATTAAAATTTTAAATTAAGCTGTCTACTGAAAATTGGGTTCTGGAGCATCAATGAAAATGCGCTCCGCTGAACCACGTGCCTGTTGCGGTCATGACCGCAAACAGGGTTACATACATCATCATATCCATTTTACAATCTTTTTATAAAACCTAAAACCTATTTTCTCTAACACTAACCTATTCTTTTGTCGTCCTTCATACAATCTGTAATTTACCCTTGACTAATCCTATAGGTTATCCTTTCAATCTTATACCTTATTCTTTCTTTATCACGCTGCAAAGTTACATCGGAAATCGAAATCCATCATAAATATCTGCTCATAAAATCAAAATATGGGCATTCTTCTTGACTTAAATCAACAACTGTGTGCGCACACATACCATAAAATAGCCCTAATTAAGGATATGAAAGGGGGCATTCACTATACAAAGAAAATATTCTCTCCCGACTTGTCATTTTGTCACTTTTCCAGTTTTTAGACTGAAGACCAGCATATTACGGGTGGCAGATGGTTGATGTCAGATACGCATCTGCCACCGACCACTTTACGCTACAATCAAGCGTTCAGATTCACGTTCATGGTCTGAACCATTTGTTCCACCGCCTTGAACCATTAGTTCAAAGCCCAGTATCCGAGTGCACACCCTCTCATCCGTCCGTTGATAGAGACAAAAGACAAGTGGCAGATGGTGGCAGGCAGATGGCAGATAAAACAAGAATTATCATCCATAACGCACTGATTGACAACATTATAGAATAGCAGTAACAAAAGTGGCAAATAAAAGAGAAAAACTTCTATTTAACAAATGAAGGAAAATACTGCCATAAAACTTTGGCTCATACATCCCCCAAAAAATTTGTGACGACACAAAAAAAAGGGAGAACCCGATTGAAGGTTCTCCCGATAGATATTGTTTGAGAAACTGATTAGTTGTTCTCTGGACGGAGCTGACGAACAGTCTCTGCTGCGCGCCACATCTCCTTGTCGTGCATAGCCTTGAGCTCTGCGTTGAGTTTCTCGCGGTAGTCTGGCTTTGAGTTGCTGTCGATAGAAATCTGAGCCTCGTTGCCAGTCTTCACTGAGAGATAGAGCCACTCCATTACAGGCTTGATAGCCTCGCGGAAACGAGGAGCCCAATCGAGCGCACCACGCTGAGCTGTGGTAGAGCAGTTTGCATACATCCAGTCCATTCCCTTTTCTGCGAAGAGAGGCATCAAGCTCTGTGTGAGCTCCTCAACTGTCTCGTTGAATGCCTCAGAAGGAGAGTGTCCATGCTCACGGAGCACGTCATACTGAGCCTCGAGCAAGCCCTCGATGGCACCCATCAGAGAGCCACGCTCACCTGTAAGGTCGGATGTAGCCTCACGCTGGAATGTAGTCTTGAAGAGGTAGCCGGCACCAATACCGATACCGAAGGCAATTGTCTTCTCCTCAGCCTTGCCAGAAGCGTCCTGATATACTGCATAAGAGCAGTTCAAGCCACGGCCCTCGAGGAACATGGTACGAAGAGAGGTACCTGAACCCTTAGGAGCAACCATGATAACATCGATATCCTTTGGAGGAACTACACCTGTACGGTCGTTCCAGTTGATGGCGAAGCCGGTAAAGGGTCTTGCCCTTTGTGAGATATTTCTCAATCTTAGGCCAAACCTGAATCTGACCTGCATCTGAAAGAAGCATGCAGATGATAGTACCCTTCTGGGCAGCCTCTTCGATAGAGAAAAGGGTCTTGCCTGGAACCCAACCGTCTGCTACGGCCTTGTCGTATGTTTTGCCTGGACGCTGACCAACGATGACATTGAAGCCATTGTCACGGAGGTTACCTGCCTGACCAGGACCCTGAATACCATAACCCAAGACTGCGATAGTCTCGTTCTTCAATACTTCACGTGCTTTTTCCAATGAGAATTCTTTGCTGGTGACAACTGTTTCAATAACGCCACCGAAATTCATTTCTGCCATATTACTATTGTTTTTGTGCGGTATGAAGCCGCGGTTTACTATTTCTCTTATTTAATTCGGCTGCAAAGATAATGAATTAAAACGTAACAACCAAATAAACTTTCAATCTTTTACAAATTTAATTTTGCATCTACAAACTTCCACCCGCTGTCCGTCTTGCTCCATGTTCTTGTCTATGCGGATGTTGTATTCGCCCTCTCCCACTTCTTCGCGGAAGAAACTCAAGGCGTCTCCTCCATGGCTTTCTGCCACGTAGGCCACCTCAAACCGGCTGATGCGGTGGGTTTTATACCAATCCAACGGGAACAGGTCGAGCACGTGTTCGATGTACTTCACGCTGTTCACATGCCCGTTCACATCCACATCATTATAATAGGTGTCGATGGTGCGCACATATTCCGCCTTGTCGCTCATCTTCACCCTGCCGGGTTTGGCTATCGGACAAGGGGTGTCCGTATCGATATACTGATTGATCAGTCCGTCGTGGACGGTGAACAGGTCGGTGGGTTGGCGACTGTCGGTATCGATGAGTGCCCACACACTTCTGCCGTAGCCATACACCTTGCCGTCTTTGGAACGGACAGCGAAGTTACGGTTGGTGAAATAACGCATGGCACTGTCCACCCATGTGTCGACCATAAAGCGGTCGTAGGCTTTCGGCATCTCCATCATCTCCACCGCCAGACGGGACAGCACCCAAGTCTTGTGGAGGGGATTGAGATAGTTCATGCCGTAGCCACGCTCGTCGGAATGATAGTCGGCGGCATTGAGCAGATGGTTGCCCAAATGGCCCATGAAGAGTTTGTGGGCGAAGTCGCAATGGAACGGCTCTGCCGTAAACTCGTAGGATCCTACCTTACTCTGCAATTCCATCTTCGTTTTTCTCCTGTTGATACAGATAGTCGCTCACGGGTTCGTCGAAGCTCCGGGTCACGGCGATACGGCCGGAACGGGAGTACTGCAACAGACATCCGAACTTGTCGAGACAAGCATAGAGGTCGGTCACGTCCTCGGTCAGTCCGGCAAGCAGCACGGTGCTGTAGGTGGGATTCACTTCCATCATGCGGGCATCGTGCTTGCGGATGGTGCGCGACACCTCGGGGTTGTTGAGCAGGATGGGTGTGGAAATCTTGTAGAGACCTATCTCATGGATGAAGATTTCGTCGTCGGTGTAGTAGTCTGCCTTCACCACGTCGATTTTCTTCTCTATCTGCTTGGTTATCTTTCTAATCTGGTCTTCGTCGCTCCATGCGGTGATAGTGTATTTATGGATGTCCTTGATGCTCGAAGCCGACACGTTCAGACTCTCGATATTTATCTGGCGACGGGTGAACACGGCGGTAATCTGGTTGAGGATACCGGCGATGTTCTCCGAATAGACCAACAATGTATATAATTTCTTTTCCATTTCGTTGTGATTTTGTGACGTGTGTCTTCCGTTAAAGCTTGATTTCAAGCATCATCTCGTCCACACTCATGCCTGGAGCCGTCATCGGAAGCACGTTGTCCTCTTCCTTCACGGCGCACTCGAGCAGTGCCGGACCATCCACAGCCAATGTCTTGCGAATCTGTTCCGCCAAGTTGGCGCGGTCGGTCACCACGTTGTAGGCGATGCCATACGACTGGCAGATGCCCTCATAATTGGGGTTCAGCATGCGGGTGAACGACTTGCGCTTGTGGAAGAACATGTCCTGCCACTGGCGTACATTGCCGAGATAGTTGTTGTTGAGCAGGAATATCTTGATGGCGGGCTGCTGCTCCATGATGGTACCCAACTCCTGGATGCTCATCTGGAAGCCACCGTCACCGGTGAAGAAGCACACGGTACGGTCGGGAGCGCCAAACTTCGCGCCAATGGCTGCGGGCAATCCGAAGCCCATCGTGCCAAGGCCACCGCTGGTGACCACGGAACGCTTCTTGGGATATTTGAAATAGCGGCAAGAGAACATCTGGTTCTGGCCCACATCGTTGACCATCACGGCGTCGCCCTTTGTCGCCTCCGCCACAGCGTTGACAATCTCTCCCATCAACAGCGGACCTTCCTTTGGATGAATGGCGGGCTGGATGACTTTCTCGTTCTCCATGTCGAAGTATTTGCGGAAACTGTCGCGCCATTCGCGGTGGACATTTTTCTTCAGCAGACGGGTAATGGCGGGCAGCGACATCTTGCAGTCGCCCACCACAGCCACAGTGGTCTTCACATTCTTGTCTATCTCCGAGCGGTCGATGTCCAGATGGATGACCTTTGCCTGCTTGGCATAGGTATCCAGACGGCCGGTGACACGGTCGCTGAAGCGCATGCCGATAGCAATAAGCACGTCACACTCCTGCTCCTTCACATTGGGGGCATAACTGCCGTGCATGCCAAGCATACCCATATTGAGGGGATGGTTGGAAGGCAGTGCCGAAAGACCGAGCAGTGTCCGCGCTGCGGGGATGTCGGCTTTCTCGAGGAACTCCATGAGTTCGTTCTGTGCACCACCCAGTTCCACACCTTGTCCCACAAGGGCCAAAGGTTTCTTGGCATCGTTGATGAGTGCGGCAGCCTCCTCTATCGCCTTCTCGTCGAGCTTGGGATAGGGATCATAACTGCGGATGGAGGTCACATGAACAGGCTTCCACTCTGTGGTCTGCACCTGTGCGTTTTTCGGGAAGTCGAGCACCACTGGGCCTGGACGGCCCGAACGGGCGATGAAGAATGCACGGCTGATGGCCCATGCAATGTCCTCTGGACGACGAATCTGATAGCTCCATTTGGAGATAGGTTGTGCCAGTCCCACGAGGTCCACCTCCTGGAAGGCGTCGGTGCCAAGTGCGCTCACGCCCACCTGTCCGGCGATGACGACGATTGGAGTGGAGTCCATCATGGCGTCTGCCACACCTGTGAGGGTGTTGGTGGCGCCCGGGCCACTGGTCACAAGACATACGCCCACCTCACCGCTCACACGCGCATATCCTTCAGCGGCGTGTGCTGCAGCCTGTTCGTGGCGCACAAGTATATGGTTGAATGCTTTCTTTTCACCTCTTGTATAATCGTACAGAGCATCGAACACCGGCATGATAGCTCCACCTGGATATCCGAATATCGTCTTCACGCCCGCATCCTTGAGCGAGCGCATCAACGCCTCCGCACCTGTTATCTCTTCTTTTACCATATTTATATATAACTACAATTCCGTATTGTTGATTTTTCGGCTTCTTAGTCGATGATGCGCACACCACCTTTGTCTGCCGAGCTGACACTCTGGGCATAGGCGCGCAGGGCCTTTGACACCACGCGGTTGCGTGTGACGGGTTGCTGCGGACGAGCTGCCAGTTCCTCATCGCTGAGTTTCACATTGATAGAGCGTAAAGGAATGTCGATCTCGATGATATCGCCAGTCTTGATCTTGCCGATGTTACCACCTGCAGCTGCCTCGGGAGAGATGTGTCCGATGCTCAGACCGCTCGTACCGCCAGAGAAGCGGCCATCAGTGATGAGGGCGCACTCCTTGCCGAGGTGCATACTCTTGATATAAGAGGTCGGATAGAGCATCTCCTGCATGCCCGGGCCGCCCTTAGGACCTTCGTGGGTAATCACCACGCAGTCGCCAGCCTTGATCTTTCCGCCGAGGATGCCATCGCAGGCTGCCTCCTGGGAGTCGAATACTACTGCGGGACCGCAGAAGTGCCACAAGCTGGCATCCACACCTGCCGTCTTCACCACACAGCCATCCTGTGCAATGTTGCCGAAGAGCACGGCGAGTCCGCCATCCTTGGTATAGGCGTGGTCGAGACTGCGAATGCAACCGTTCTCGCGGTCGGTGTCAAGACTCTCCCACTGAGCATCCTGAGAGCCCATCTGTGTGGAGAACTTGCGACCGGGAGCACTATGATAGATGCGGTCGGCCTCGGGGTCGATGCTTTCGCCCGTGATATCATATTTCCTCATGGCGTCGTCGAGGGTCATGCCGTCAACGCGCTTTGCCTCGCCGTGGATGAGTCCGCCACGGTTGAGTTCGTTCAGGATGCCAAGGATGCCACCTGCACGGTTGCATTCCTGCACACTGTATTTCTGTGTATTTGGAGAAAGCTTGCAAAGGCAAGGCACCTTGCGGCTCAACTGGTCGATGTCGGACATCTTGAAGTCGGTCTCCGCTTCCTGTGCAACAGCCAGCAAGTGAAGCACAGTGTTGGTGCTGCCACCCATAGCGATGTCGAGGGTCATGGCATTGAGGAAAGCGTTGCGGGTGGCGATGTTGCGTGGCAATACGCTCTCGTCGCCCTCCTCATAGTATTTAAGGGCATTCTTCACGATAAGGTGAGCAGCGTCCTTGAAGAGTTTGATACGGTTTTTGTGGGTGGCAAGGATGGTGCCGTTGCCTGGCAAGGCAAGGCCGATAGCCTCGGTCAGGGAGTTCATGGAGTTGGCGGTGAACATACCCGAGCAGCAACCGCAACCCGGACAGGCACAACTCTCAATCTTCTGCAAGTCCTCGTCGCTCACTGTCTTGTCGCCACCATTGATCATAGCGGTGATCAGGTCAGCGTTCTCGCCCTTCCAACGTCCTGCCTCCATAGGGCCACCGCTACAGAATACGGTCGGGATGTTCAGTCGCATGGATGCCATGAGCATTCCCGGAGTAATCTTGTCGCAGTTGGAAATGCAGATCATGGCATCAGCCTTGTGGGCATTGACCATGTATTCCACCGAGTCGGCGATGATGTCGCGCGAGGGGAGAGAATAGAGCATACCGTCGTGTCCCATGGCGATACCGTCGTCAATGGCGATGGTATTGAATTCTGCCGCATAGCAGCCCATGCTCTCGATTTCCTTCTTCACAATCTGCCCGATTTCATGAAGATGGGTGTGTCCGGGGACAAACTGGGTGAAAGAGTTGACAATCGCTATGATGGGTTTTCCGAATTGCTCATGTTTCATGCCGGCTGCCACCCAAAGGGCTCTGGCACCAGCCATTTTTCTTCCTTCCGTGCATACTGCACTTCTCAACTGATGTTTCATATTTACCTTTCGTTTTTAACAATATGGATGCAAAGATAGCTTGTTTTTCTCTAATAACCAACAAAAAAGATGAATTATTTGTCTTTGTATAAGAAAACGACAGAAAAACAATTGTGTTTTGTTTTAATATGAAAGGAGTCGACTTGTTATTTCCTCTCCACAGTGCCCGGCCCTCGCTTTTCGGATAGGGACAAAAAAAATCCTCCCACACGAATGTGGGAGGACATATTAAATTCTATTCAAAAAAGAATTAGTCTTTTGTGCTGTCGTTGAATGTAGCAACACGGTTGAACTCTACCTGCTCGAAGAGCTTGTCTGTAGCGCCCATACCCTTTGTTGTCAGACGGTTGGCAGCGATCTTGTACTTCTTAACGAGGATGTTCTTCACAGCCTCTGCACGAGCCTCAGAAAGCTTCTGGTTGAGCTCAGCGTTACCCTCTGGAGAAGCGTAACCCTTGATTTCAACGTTAGCGTCCTTGTGGTTCTTCATATACTGAGCGATGAGCTCGATGCTTGCCACCTGTGCAGGATCAACAGTAGACTTGCCCTGACGGAAGATTACTGTAGGCTGGAGGTTGGTAGCTGTAGCTGCCTTAGCAACAGGCTTTGGAGCGTTCTGGCAGTCGGTGAGAGCCTTCTGGAGGTCTGCGATCTGCTTGTCCTTAGCTGCGAGCTGAGCGTCCTTGTCGTTTACAGTGCCACGGAGGTTGTTGATCTGTGAGTTCAGACCGTCGATCTCAGCCTGGTCGCGAAGCTGTGCGATTGTGAAGTTGTGAGAACCGTTAGAGTTCTTGAACTTGTAAACCAAACCTGCATTGAGCTGGAATGCAGAGCGGTTGATGTTATACTTGATGTTGCTTGGAGCAGCCTTGCCTGTGAGCGCCCAGTTCATAGAAGGCTCAACATAGAACTGCCACTGCTTCTTGCCACCGAAGTTGAAGGCGAAGTCAAGACCTGCCTTAGAGGTGAGGTCGTTGCGGTTGCCATCAACACCGTTTACAGTGTTGTTGCCGAAGATGTGACCCCAGCCGAGACCGTAAACTGCAGAAACCTCGAAGTTGCGAGGCTCGCCCTTGTAGCCACCGAACCAGTTGCTGAAGTTAACTGTTCCGAGCAAAGAAGTGTTCAAATAGCGAACAACTGTACCAGTAGACTGGTAAGGCTTGTTTGAGAAATAAGCGTTGCTCTCTACTGCGAGACCGAATACTGGAGTGAAGTAACGGCCGATGCGGAGACCAGCGTTAGGATTGAGGTCGCTCAACCAAGAGTGACCAGTTGTCTTTGTTGCAACACCACCATTGATACCAATGTAGAAGTTGTCGAAAGTCTTGCTTTCTGTAACGGTCTGAGCCGATACTGAAACTGCCATCGCTGCGGCAGCCATTGCTAATGCTAACTTTTTCATTTCTCTCTAATGTAAAATTAAGTTGTTTTCTAAAATTGCGTGCAAAGTAACACTATTTTTCTGACATGACAAAATATTTAAAGAAGAAAAGAACAAAAAGGAGGAAAAACTTGATATTTTTCCTCCTTTTCACTCAAATATCCTCTATATGAGAGGATTTATTACAGTTCAATTACTCTTATAGAATAAGGTGGAAGGGTTAAGGTTTGTCCCAAACGCTCCACTTTGTCGGCGATTTTAGCTTTCAAGTCGTCTGGATTGCCCTCAAAACCTTTGACATTCAAGGTGGCGGGCAGAGTGACGCCCTGCACGTCGATTGTAAGGGAAATTGGCATTACATTGACCAGTTTCAGCCAAGTCTTGCCTGTCTTGGAGTCTTTCACCACGCTTGTCGCCACGCGTTCTTTCACGAGACTGTCTGCCTCCACCTGGCTGCTCACATAGGTGTCGCCGCCACAGACGGAGAAGAGACGCTGGGTCTCATAGCTGGCTGTCGGGCGCACATCGGTGTTGCTGAAATAGATGAGGTTGGGGTTCCAGTTCTGGTGCTTGTCCTTGGCGAGAAGCGGAGCATAGCTTGCCATCGCCACCACATCGGCGTTGCGCTCCAGGTTGCAGAGGTGCAGAGCCTCCACGAGGGCGTTGCCCACCTTGCGGCCTTTCGACGCCCATTCGCCAAGATACACCTTGGCAGCCTTGCGGTCGTAGTGGTCGTAGTAGTGTTGGTTGTTGAGGAACCATCCGGGGTTCTCATAATAGTGCTCGTCGACCATGTCAATGAGCTGGCGGTGGCGGTTGGCATAGTCCCATCCCTCCACATAGTCGGACGAGGGAGCATGGAAGGGCCCCACCGTTCCGCAGACGATGATGTCGGGATAGCGTTCCTTCACAGCCTTGGCAATCATCTCAAAGCGTTCCTCAAAGACGGTGGAGATGAGGTCTTCGTTGCCTATACCTATATATTTAAGGTGGAAAGGTGCGGGATGACCTGCCTCGGCGCGCTTCTTTGCCCATGCGCTGGTGGCGGGATCACCATTCGCCCACTCTATCAGGTTGAGAAACTCTTGGCAGTAGGCGGGCATCTGCTCCATCGGGATGCCACCCTGCTGTCCGGCATAGCCGTCTGCATTGGGGCGGGAGTTCTGACAGGGAACGCCTGCCGAGAGCACGGGCAGTGGTTCGGCGCCAATGTCCTCGCAGAACTGGAAATACTCATAGAATCCCAGTCCGCGTGTCTGGTGATAGTTCCAGATGTTGCGTGCCGGCTTGCGGTCTTGCAGGGGACCGATGGTCTCCTGCCAATGGTAGATATTGTCGATGCCTTGTCCGTGACTCATGCAGCCTCCGGGGAAGCGCACGAACTTGGGGTGCAGGTCGGCGATGGCTTGCGCCAGGTCGGCACGGAGTCCGTTCTGGTGTCCGCGGAAGGTGTTCTCGGGGAAGAGGCTGACCATGTCGATGGCTGCCTCGTTGTTCTTCACACCCACGAGGCGCAGACGGCAGGAGCGCCATGCCTCCGAAGGCTTGGTCTCGAGTGTGGCCTCATAGCGTGCCCATCCGTTGCCCTTGGCGTCAATTTTGGTCTGCGCCACCACGTTGCCTTCCTTGTCGGTCAGCGCCACAAGGAAGCGTTTCTTCTTGCCGTCAGCCACACGGGCATAGATGGAAAAGCGGTATTTCCCGCCCTTGTCGGCGATGCCGTCCCATCCCTCGTTGACGAGGGTGTCTGCCGCCACCACGGCATAGTGCGGGTTGTTGGCGCTCAGCGGATGGGTAGTTTGGATGCGCAGGGGGCGACTGCCGCTCCAGGCGGTGGTGGAGGTCCATCCCCGGCGGTCGGCGGCGGTGTATTCAAAGTCGCGGTTCTGCACCAGTTCGGCATAGAGTCCGCCATCGGCGGCATAACTGATGTCCTCGAAGAACACGCCCATCAACTTGTCGCTGATGCGCTTGGTCTCCGTAGGATGAATGGTGAGCGTGGCATGGGCGGCGGTGCGTCCGGCAAAAGCCTGCTTGTCCTGGCTCCATCCTATCAGCTCTTTGGCGGCATCGGCTTTGGCCTTCTGGTGGAAAGCGAGAAGACTGCTCAACTGCCCGTCGGTGATGTTGAACACCTGTCCGGGGAAACGCTTGCCTCCCACCTCCACCGTGTCAACAATCCACGCCGCATCCTCTATCTGGCTCGACGTGTCCTTGGAGAAGTGGCGGAAGTCTGCTGAGGCGCTCACGTAGCGTGGGCCTTGTTCCGAGCGGTAGTAGATGTCAAACTTGCCATCGTCGTTGGCAAACACCACGGGACTGAGGCAGGTGCGGGTGGTCATGCGCGGATAGTCCTGCGGCCGCCAGGTGATGAGGTCGCGGCTATAGGCGGCGGCAAAACAGGGAGCCTTGCCGTTGACCTGCCACACGGCACGCCAGGTGCCGTCCTTGCCACGCGCGACAGACGGGGCATACATCTTCTTGTCCGAGCCCCATGGACCATAGTCAGAGGCGCAGAGTTGTCCGATTTCCTGCCATTTGCCCTCATTGTCCATGTAGGCGGCATGAAGCCCGTCTTTCTCGCCGGGCGAATAGACGAATATCAGTTTGTTTTCTGCCACGACATGGGTCGCGGCGGCAAGCATCAGGCCTGCCAAGACCGTTTTTCTCATATCCTTGTTTTTATTCTTGAAGCAATATCTGAACGATTCTCTCTGCCGAGCGTCCGTCCCAGCGGTCTGGCAGGGCGCCTTTCTTCCATTGTCCTGCCATCAGGCGGTCCATGGCGTCTGCCAGTTTTCCGGCATCCTCGCCCACCAATTCGTTGGTGCCCACCTTGACGGTCTCAAGGTGCTCGGTGTAACTGTTGAGGGTGATGCAGGGCACACCGTTGAATGTGGCTTCTTCCGCCACATTGCCCGAGTCGGTGACCACGCCCTTGGCATGTGCCGTGAGCCATCCGAACTCGAGATAGCTCAAGGGGTTGACGATGTGGAAGTTGTGGGGCAGGTTCATCTTGATGAGGGCTGCTGCCGACGGTGCGCGGAGGGGAGCCACTACGGGAGTGTCGCCCGCTTTCTGCGCCAGGGTCTCGACCATGCGCTGCAGGTTGTCGGCGTCGGCGATGAGAGCCTTGCGGTTGAGTGTGAATACGAGATAGCCGCCCTCGGTGAGGTGGAGCGTGTCTACAATCTGTGGACGCTGCAGCCGGCTGTGGTTGGCGCGCAGGGTGTCCATGAGGATGTTGCCCACCATGTAGACCTTCGACAGTTCGGCACCTTCCTTGTTGGCGATGCTGTTGCTGCTCATGCCTGCGGTGAAGAGCAGGTCGGACAGGCCGTCGATGACGAGGCGATTGATTTCCTTGGGCATCCGCAGGTCGAACGACCGGGTGCCTGCCACGAGGTGTGCCAACTCGATGCCGCTCTTCTTGGTGACGATGGCGGCTGCCATGGTCGAGGAGAGGTCGTCGACGACGATGACCACATCGGTGGAATGGTGCTGGAGATAGCCCTCAAAGGCTGCCATCACCTTGCCCACCAACTCGTTGAGACTGTCGCAGTCCACCCCGAGGAACACGTCGGGACGACTGATCTGCAGGTCGTCGAACAGGGTTGGCTCAAGGGTGGCGTCTTGCTCGGTTCCGGCATAGACCAGTTGGTAGCCCACTGCCTGTCCCTCGCTTGCCGCGTGCTGGATAGCATGGATGAGGGGCGCCACCTTGATGAAGTTGGGGCGCGCGCCCACGACAATGCAAATATTCTTCATAGTCATTACTTATTTTAGGGTGTTGATGGCCTTATTTCTGGGAATTGATGGCGTCGCGCAGTTGGTCGAGAGCCTGGCGGAGTGTGGCACGCTGGGTGCCCACGTTGAGTCGCATGAAGCCCTCGCCTCCCCTGCCGAACATCTCACCATCGTTGAGGGCGAGGTGGGCCTTGTTGACGAAGAGGTCCACGAGGTGGTCGTGGTCCAGTCCGAGCCGGCGGCAGTCCAGCCATACAAGGAACGACGCCTCGGGACGGAGGGGTGTGATGGCGGGCAGATGCTCGCGGCAGTAGTCCTCGACGAAGAGGATGTTCTGCTCGATATAGGCGAGCATGCGCTTGCGCCATGCCTCGCCTTGCTTGAAGGCTGCCACGGTGGCGATGGGCGCGAGCATGTTGGGTTCGTTGAACTCGTTGGCGACGAGCCACTTGAAGAAGCGCTCACGGATATCCTTGTTGGGGATGATTGCCCAGGAACTGACGATGCCCGCCATGTTGAAGGTCTTGGTGGGCGCGCCGAAAGTGATGCTGCACTGGGCTGCCTTGTCGGACACATGGGCAAAGGGATGGTGCTTGTGGCCGAAGAGAGCCATGTCGCAATGGATTTCATCGGACACGACGAGGATATGGTGGTCGTAGCAGAAGTCTGCCAAGTGGCGCAGGGTTTCCTCGGGCCAGATGCGGCCACCGGGGTTGTGGGGGTTCGCCATGATGAGGAGTTTGCATCCGTCTGCCACATCAGCCAACTGCTCGAAGTCCATGTCGTAGGTTCCGTCTTCTTGCATCTTCAGCGGGTTCTCCACCATCACGCGGTCGTTGCCCTGGATGGCGAAACGGAAGGGATGGTAGACTGGGGGCTGGATGATGACCTTGTCGCCGGGATTGGTAAACACGTTGATGACCATGCCGATGCCCTTGACGATGCCGGGGATGTAGGTGATCCACTCACGCTCCACCTCCCAACCGTGGTGGTTCTTGATCCACTGGGTCACGGTGTCCCAATAGTCCTTGGGGTCGAGGGTGTAGCCATAGACGGGGTTGGCCATGCGCTTCTCGAGGGCGTCGACCACGAAACTGGGTGTCTCAAAGTCCATGTCTGCCACCCAGAGTGGCAACAGGTCCGGACGGCCGAAGCGTTCCTTCAGTGCGTCCCACTTAAGGCAGTCGGTGCCCCGGCGTTCTATCGGTTTGTCGAAATCGTATTCTTTCATTTTTATGTTTGTTTTTGTGTTGTTTCTTATTCGAATGCCTGCTTCATGTCTGCCAGGATGTCGTCCACGTCCTCCAGACCTACAGAGAGGCGGATGGTGGTGTCGCGGAGGTCCATCGTGCGGCGCAGCTCGTCGGAGAAGCCGCCGAAGATGGTGCTGGCAGTGTGGATGGCAAGGGTCTTGTTGTCGAAGAGGTTGGTGGCGCGGCGCACGAGCTTCAGGTTGTTGAGCCAGCGATAGCAAGCTTCCTTGCTCTCCAGGTCGATGGTGAGCATGCAGCCCGCCGTGGGACCAAACTGCTTGACGGCAAGCTCGTGGTAGGGATTGTCCTCGAGTCCCACGTAGTTGACGCGCTTGATCTGCGGCACCTCACGCAGACGCTTTGCCAGTTCGAGGGCGTTGCTCGACTGGAGACGATAACGGGCGTTGAGGTTCTCCAGACCGATGGTCTGCATATACGCCACCTGTGGAGTCATGTAGGCACCGAAACTGAGGAGCATCTCGCGGCGGATGACGAGGTTGAAGTCTTTCACCGTGCCGTAGTCGATGATCAGTCCGCCGAGCGATGTGGCGCCGCCGGAGATGTATTTGGTGGAAGAGAGCACCTCGATGTCCACGCCGAGGTCTTTGAGATGGTTCTCCGTGAAGGGGATCATCGTAGAGTCGGCGATGAGGGGGATATGGTGGCGGTGGGCGATCTCAGCCAGTCCGTGGAGATCAGCCACCTCAAGCTGCGGGTTGGTCAGCGTCTCGAGGAAGATGCAGCAGGAGTTCTCGTCGATGGTCCGCTCCACCTCTTCAAGGTTGGTCAGGTCGCAGAGCTTGGCGGTCACGCCGAAGCGCTTCATGCTGCCGTTGATCAGGGCATAGGTGTTGCCGAACATATGGTGCGAGGAGACGATGTTCTTGCCGGTAGCGGTGAGGGCGAGGAAGATGTTGCTGATGGCAGCCATGCCGGAGTTGAGGGCGATCACGTCGTGAGCGCCGGTGATGGCTTTCACCTTGTCTTCAAGATAGTCCACTGTGGGGTTTTCCGCACGGGAGTAGTCGGGCGAGTGCTTGCGGTAGCAGAAAGCGTCAGACATTTCCTGTGCGTCGTCAAATTCGTAGGCTACAGTGTTGTATACCGGCATGCTGATGGCGCCGAACGGGTCCTTGCGGGCGAAAGGCGTGTGTATCGCCTTGGTT
Source organism: Prevotella sp. (assembly GCA_050873125.1). Lineage (GTDB taxonomy): Bacteria > Bacteroidota > Bacteroidia > Bacteroidales > Bacteroidaceae > Prevotella. Next base: position 3,301 of record JBNMIE010000033.1, on the reverse strand, counting down.
TGGTTTTTCATTTTTTCGTTGTTTATTTTTTGTTGTTTTCTTCTCCTTGCAAAAGTATAAAACATTCGGCAATATACAAAGAAATCGGGCAACAATCTTTGCTGCCCGATTTCTGAAATGTCTTATTCTGTGAATCCTGCCTCTGTGGACTATTCTCCCTTGAAGAGTTCCTTGATGCCTCCGATACTTCCCATGAGGTTGGTGGCCTCGTAGGGCAGGTAGACGGTCTTGGTCTTGTCGCCGGTCGCCACTTCCTGCAGCATTCCGATGTATTTCTGTGCGAGGAGGTAGTTGGCTGGATTGGTGCTCTTGCCCACCGCCTCGGTGATCTTGTCGATGGCCACGGCTTCTGCCTCTGCCTTGCGGATGCGGGCTTGTGCCTCACCCTCGGCGTTGAGGATGGCCTCCTGCTTGGCAGCCTCGGCACGGTTGATAATGGCAGCTTTCTCGCCCTCACTCTTCAGGATGCGCGCCTGCTTCTCGCCCTCACTGGTGAGGATGGTGGCGCGCTTGTTGCGCTCTGCCTGCATCTGCTTCTCCATGGCCTGGAGCACGCTCTGTGGTGGGGTGATGTCCTGCAGCTCCACACGATTCACCTTGATGCCCCACTTGTTGGTGGCGTCGTCGAGCACGGAGCGGAGCTTGGTGTTGATGGTGTCGCGCGAGGTGAGGGTCTGGTCGAGTTCCAGTTCGCCGATGATGTTTCTGAGGGTGGTCTGGGTGAGCTTCTCGATGGCGTTGGGCAGGTTGTTGATTTCATACACGGCCTTGAAGGGGTCCACAATCTGGAAGTAGAGCAGCGCGTTGATCTGCATCTGGATGTTGTCCTTGGTGATGACGTTCTGCTTGTCGAAGTCGTAGACTTGCTCTCTGAGGTCGATGCGGTTGGAGTACATGTAGCGGCCGCGGTTGAGGGTCACGATTTCCTTGGCGCGGTCGATGAAGGGGATGATCACGTTGATGCCGGGCTGGAGGGTGGCGTAGTAGCGGCCCAGGCGCTCGATAATCTTGGTTTCAGACTGGGGGATGATCACTAAGGCCATCTTGGCGAATACGACCGCCAGCACAACGATGGCCACGAGCAAATAGATTCCTATCATAAGTTCGGGGGTTATAGGTTGATAATGTTGATTGTCTCTTAGGCTCTCTCCACGGTGATGATGATGCTATCGCGGCCCACGATGCGCACACGGGCGTCTTTCTCGATGGCACTGCCGTCTGCCGACACGGCTTTCCAGTCGTCGCCGTCGAGCGCCACACGCCCGTAGCCATGGGCTTGGATGGGTTCGCTCACCCTGCCCACACGCCCGATGATGGCGTCGGCATTGCTCACCCGGTCGGGTTCGTTCCGGTGGAGATAGCGGAGCGCCATGGGACGGAGGGTGAAGAGGGTGATCACTGAGACTATCGCCAGAACGAGTATCTGGACGGTCAAACTGTCGGTCAAGCCTGCGGTGAGCGCGGCTGCCAGGGATCCGATGCCGAAGCAGAGCAGGTAGAGGTCGCCGCTGGTCAGTTCGAGCGCCATCAGCGCCACTGCAACGACAATCCACAACTGCCATAAATGGAAAGCGAACATCTTTTCTATTGTTTAAGGGTTGGTTATTATGCTATTGTCTCTGCCGTCCGCCGCAGCTGCCCCGCGTCTTGGTGAGGGAGCGAACCGTCCGGGGGGTGCCGTTCCGCCGCAACGTTGTGCGGGAACGGTTTCTCCGGCATCACTTCTTGGAAGATTTCTTGGTGGTAGTCTTCTTCGTAGTGGTCTTCTTGGTGGAAGAGGTTTTCTTGGTCGACGATGTGGTCTTCTTCGTTGTGGAGGCGACAGTCGTCTTGGTGTCTGCGGTCTGGGCGGGCTTGTAGTATTTCAGTGCCTCGGGCATTTCCTTCTCAATGTCGGCAATACGCTTGGCGTCTGAGGGGTGGTCGCTCAGGAAGGCGGGGGTGTTGTTCTGCGAACTGGAAGCCATGCGCTGCCAGAAGCTGATGGCCACACGGGGATCGTAGCCTGCCATGGCGGCAAACACAAGGCCCATATAGTCTGCCTCGCTCTCGTTCTGACGTGAATAGTGGAGGGTGCGGAACTTGGAGCCAAGACCGAACACCGACTGTGCCAGGGTGGTGGTGTTGGAACCCACACCGGCTGCCTGGAGCACGCCGCCGAGTATCTGCTGGCCGTATTGTGCCTTCATCTGCTTGCTCATCTGCTCTGCCGAGTGTTTTGCCACGGCATGGGCGATTTCATGTCCGAGCACGATGGCGAGCGACGCCTCGTTCTGGGTGATGGGGAGCAGTCCCTCGTAGACCACAATCTTGCCGCCAGGCATACAGAAGGCGTTGGCGCTCTGGTCCTGCACAAGATTGAACTCCCAACTGTAGTTCTTCAGTTCTTTCTCCATGCCGTTGGCCTTCAAATAGGTTTCCACGGCATTGGCGAGCTTCTGCCCCACACGCTGCACCATGGCGGTGTTGGCTGCGTCGGTGGATTTCTTGGCGGTTTTCATGTAGTTGGTGTACTCCTGGTTGCTGAGCGAGAGCACTTGTTCGTCGCTGACCAGGATGTTTTGCTTGCGCCCTGTCACGGGCACAGTGCTGGTGGTGCCGCATGAAGTCAACAGGGCGACAGCCACCGTCAAAAGAACGAATCTAATCTTTTTCATTTTGTGTTTATTGTACTATACAAATTCTTCGTTTTTTGTTTCTGCCAAGGCAGAGATGATTATATAGTGCAAAGATAGTTATTTTCTCAGACTACACAAAAACTAACACATATTTTTATCGCGCCACCTCATGACAGTGGTTTCCCCTACCCGCTCAACAGTCTTCACCATCCATGCCAAAAGTCTCGTTTTAACAGATATACACATGCATTAACAAATCTGCTTGTTTGGCGACCTTCAAAAAATCGCAAATCAGCAAAAATGAGAAAAACATGAGTTTTTTATGCACCGAACATGCATTTTTTGTTTCCAAAGTGCTTATTTTTTTGCACAAGAAAATCGCCACTTTACAAAAATTAACGCGAGTATTTTCTCTTTTGAGGCATGACAAGAGCCTAAAAACGTAGTTTTATTGATAAAAAATGCCTGTTCGAGTATGACCTGCAACACTGTTGTCACGCTTGGACTCTGGTTGCAACATAGTAGACAACATATTACATATCAACTACTTACATTCATATTTCAACAAAATAAGTAGGGTAAAAACCACCTTAAAGCGTGACAAAATACTGTCATGCCCCGGGGCTCTTGCTTGTTAACACATTTTAATACATCCTATATAATAATACTAAGTATTATTATAT
>JBNMIE010000032.1:0-22325 GCA_050873125.1 Prevotella sp. | reverse complement strand
TTTTGACGAATTTTGTATAAAGGTTGTACATACGATGGTTTGAACTTAATGTTTTGATCACCACTAAGTTACTAAAAATCAGCGACATGTACAACTTTTTACTCATATTTATCAACTTAAATTAATTCCGCCAACGGGTAGGAGTCTGATCCTAACGGCAAGTGGGGTGTTTACCAGTGGACTGGCAATGCCCTCAACCTCAAGGCTAATCCAAAGCTTGACATCGTAGCTGCAGTTGACGCCAACGACGGACAGTCTGCAACTTGCATCAAGCCATACAATGGTAAGCTCTATGTTTCTTACCACACAAACGGCAGCACATTCGGTGGCAACCTCGAAGTGGCAAGCATGAACGGCAACACTATCACCATCCTGCAGTCTGCTAAGGACAACAACAACGAATTGGACTACAACCACCTCACTGTAGCCGACAACAAGGTTTACGTGGCTGGTTCTTCCAAGAAAGACGGCGGTCTGATTGCAGCTATCAGCTTGGCTGGCAACGGTGAGTTGTCAACAGAGAATGCTAAAGTGGCTTATGTTGACAAGGATGCCGCAAAGCATAATGGTTACGATGCCAACTGTGTGACTACTTATGGTGACGATGTCATCGCTGCTACCACAAGAGGTTATGATGTGTTCGACAAGAACTTCGACACTCACTTCTATTTGGCAACAAGCGGCAAGGCTAAGCACTTGGCTGTAGCTAACAACAAGATTTATGGTTTGAACTTCACCACTGGCACCAACGCACAGATTCAGGAGTTTGACAACGCCAGCCTCACAAACGGCACAAGCTTCGCTGTAGGCAACGTTGCTCCTGACTACGCAAAGAACGTTATCGCTGTAGACGGCACTGACGTTTATGTATGTAAGGGTGAGAATGGTGTAGCACGCTACGACGCTAACGGCAACCAGACATGGGCTTGGGCTGTTCCAACCATGAAGAATCCTACAGACCGTGACAAGCTCGGTTTGGCTAAGGGTTATGCCAATGGCTTGGCTGTAGACAACCAGTATGTATATGTAGCATGCGGTGGCTATGGTGTCGTTGTTCTCAACAAGGCTACAGGTAAAGAGATCTGCCATCGTCAGTCTCAGACCGGCAAGTCAGCCAACTATGTGGCTGTCGACGGAACTGGCAACATCTATGTGGCATACGGACAGAGCCGCATCCAGGTGTTCAAGGTTACCGCAACCAAGTAAACACGTTTTCAGCATTATATATCTCTCATTGGGCTTTTACTGCCCGATGGGAGATATAATTAATTAATGAAACAGTTATATTTTCGTTACTTATGAAAACCGTAAATGCAAGACTTATAACTTTCGGATTGGCGTCTTTGTTGCTCGCCGCTTGTAGCGACAACACCAGTGATACGCCAAACACCCCCGGTGATTCACAAATACTGGGTAGCGAAGTGATTTCCATTCCACAATCACAATTAACCAACCGCGTAAGAAACTTCAAGGTTGTCAAGACAAAAATGACAAGAGCCGCCGGTGCGACTTCCTCTGACTTGGGCGAAATCTCAAATATGGAAGAGGAACCTTCCGTACCAAGCGACGCAAAAACTATTGCGGAATGCACAGGTCAATGGGGTAGTTTCAATTTACCTTGGGGAAGTTCTCTGCTTATAAACACTGGAGAATCTTTTGAGAAATCTATTGATCTCTCGGGTAGAACTATCTACGTAAAAGGCACATTCAAAATGAACGGGTGCTGGGGAGCAAGCAACATTGTCATTCTCAAAGGTGGCAAACTGATTTGTGACGTAGGTGACAATATATTTCCTAATGGAGGAAAAATATTAAACTATGGAACTATTGAAACAACAAGTAATACTTTAGGCATACAAAATAATGGCGTTTTCAAGAACGCTGGAAACTTAATTTTGGAAGGAAAGAAGTTACTTGTTAATAGTGGAAAAGTATTCATAGGAGGTAACGCAAAAGTTGGAGAATTTGACATACAAAGCAATGCACAAATAAATATCCAAGGTGACCTACTCGGATTGGAAGAAAAAACGGTAGAAGGCAAAGTTGATGACGAGACACACAAAGGATTGGATGGACTTATCAATATTGGAGGAAAATTCAATTGTAAAGATCTCGCTCTTGGCAACGCTTGCAATTTCTATGCTTGTTCCATAAACGTCACTGGAACATTACATTTGACAGGTAATGGCGTAAAGCTTCATGTAAATCATGTTAAATCAGACAAGCTTTTACAAGATGCAGGAAGCAAAATTTATCTTGTTAATAATAGTGTCATTGAATGCGGGACTTATACTTTGACTACAAATGGACAAGCGGCAGTAACATTGGAAGGGCCATCTTCTACCGCAGTCTTTAAGGCTAATAGGTTTCAGTTTAATGGCAGCACTACAGGTGATGTATATTCCTTCAATTCCACAGGTATTGGTAGTCAAATACTGATGGATTGTCCTTACTATGACTTTTTGGGACATGAGAATACCAATGAGGATGTCCGCAATCAGACATACGAAGACATCACATGGCATGGCGGTGTAGACAATGGCGTGGCAGCATTCAAGGGCGGCGAGTTGACTTTGAAACCTGCAGTGTGCGGTTATACGATTGTTCCGAAAGACGATCCTACTCCAGATCCAGACCCTGTTGTTCCAGACAAGATTCTCGACCCTATCGGCGAAGTGGATTACGACCACACCCACAATATCTCCGCTACTTGCATCCAGCCATACAACGGCAAGATGTATATGTCTTATCACACTCGCGGCAAGGGCCATGGCGCTTGTATCGAGGTGTTTGAGACCGACGCTCAGAAGCAGACCAAGATGTTGCAGTATCTGCAGGACAAGGAACAGAACTTGGACTTCAACCACTTGATGGTGGACAGCAAGCCTGCTACTCCTCTGCTCTATGTGGTAGGTAACTCATTCAAGAAGGGCGCTATCCTTGCCCGCATCGACATCAACAAGGACGGTCTGCTCAACACCGATGAGAAGGTAATCGACGAGAACACCACCATCATGCCACTCACCGTGGTAGCCCTTGACAAGAATGCCAAGAAGGAAGATCCACAAGATGAGAACTGCATCGTTCGTGACGGTGACAAACTGCTTGTGATGAGCACCAGAGGTTATGAGGTGTATGACACCGACCTCAACCTGCTCGGCAGCAAGAAGACAGCCGGCAAGGCTAAGCACATTGCCATCAACGGCAACAATATGGCCACTCTCTATTACGATGGTCCTGTGGCAGACACTATCCAGGCCAATGGCGTGATTGAAGAGTTTACTACCGGCAGCGACATTCTCACCGCTACTCCGACCAAGACTATCGCCGTGGGAAGAATCGCTCCTAACAATGGTAAGAACACCATCGCCATCGACGGTAACAACCTCTATGTATGCCGTGGTTCAGAAGGTCTGACCTGCTTCGACCGCACCACAGGCAATGCCAAGTGGACTTGGAAAGCTCCGCTGACCGCTGACACGAAAGTGGTACAGGGCAACGCCAATGGTGTGACCTTCGACGACAACTACATCTATCTGGCCTGCGGTGGCTACGGAGTGGTAGTGCTCGACAAGAATACCATGGTAGAAGGCAAGCCCAAGGTTATTGCCAAGAAGCGCGCCGAGAAGCGCAATTCTGCCAACTACGTGACCCTCAGCAATGGTCTCGTCTACGTGGCATACGGCAAGAGCCGTCTCCAAGTATTCCAGTTGATTGACAAACCAACAAAGGTGAAATATTAATACATCGATTGTCGAAAGACAACAACACACATAAGACAAAGAGAATGCAGCCGTAGGTTGCGGCTGCATTTCTCTTGTTTTTGTAATTATGACACATTTGTATAGACTTATACATATCGCAACCCTAATGTCACTCTTGCTCTTGACGAGAGTGAGCCTTTGTTATGCCCAAAATGGGAAACAACCATTCAGGCCCAAGATGCTGGTGTATGAGAACTTGAAAAACGAAGATGTATTAAGCCACTTCCAAAAAAGATTCGTCCAGCTCGACACCCTACTCAAAAACCAAGTGGTGGTTCCATCCCCCACTGCCCGTCTTGGCTACATCACAGACAAGACATCCTCCTATACCGACTCGCTCTTCAGAGCCAAAACAGCACATGAAACTCTCGCACTAAAAAGACACACAGGTCTTGAGATTACAGGACAAACCTATGCAAGACCCGATGAAGCACTGAAAAACGTGGACGAGGACGACAACGTCTCCGTCTACAAAGCCAAAGCTCAGGCAGAACTCGGTTGGAACATCATCAACAGCCGGTTCTATCAAGGCAAAGCCAAAAGAGAAAAGATTGCCCTTGCCAACGAGCTGGAACGCTTGCAGCAAAAGAAGCGCCTGACCACAGACAGCTATGACAAGGCAAGCGAACAGATCACAGAAGAATATAACAGATATATAGGCATCACCATCGCCCACAGACTGGAGAATCTCGACATCATGAACGAGGCCTACCAATACATGTTGGAGAAAGACCGCATCAGCAACGACAAGATGCTCAAGGTGATGAACGACAAGATGGAAGCCGAATACGACCTCTCCATCCTCTGCACCTCGAAGGATATCGAGAACCAACCCATCTACCGCATCGTCCCGACCAAAATTGAAGTGGACACCACAGCCCTCTGGAAATATATCACCCTGGAGAGCATGGATGCGAAAATCAATGCGGTGAAAGAACAGATTGCCGACAACGAAAGCAAGTTGACCAACTATCTCGGCACGACAAGGCTCACCCCCTTCGCCCGCTGGTCGTCCTACTGGACTAGCAAGAGCCGAATCAGCAGCAATGCCGATGTGGGCATCCGCTTCACCCTCCCACTCTACGACGAGAGCGGCCGCAAGAAGAAAGCCCTCGCCACAGAAAAGGAAATAATCCGCAACAGCCGGACAACAGATGTAGCCACGCTGAAGCTGGAATGCGAGAATCTGGCCAAGAGAATAGACAACCTCAACCGTGCTATCGCCACGGAAGCCTTCCATATCAAACAAACCGGAAAATATGTGGCCATGCGACGATATGCCTACAAGAACCAGAAGACAGGCTACAACTACCTGGCACGAATGGAAGAATACACCGGTTTCCTGGAGAGCATGGAACGACTCTATAAACTGATGCAGAACAGAGCACTCGCCGTCATCAGCATCCAGAAAGCCGCCGGATTGAACAACGATACAAAAGGAATATTTGTAGAAACAGAACTATGAATGAGTTTCAACACAACAGCAAGCCACAAGAAGAGGTAGCTGCCGATTTGCTGAAATCGCAGAACAAAAGACTGGCAAGACAACAGATTGTCTTTGCCGCCATCTTCTTTGCCATTGTCGCCCTGTTGGCGTATTACGTTGTGAGCAATACGGTGTATGCCACTTACGACGGCTACATCACGCTGGACGACAACAGGATGAGAGCAGGTGACGACATGCTCATCCTGACCATCAACAAGAAGGTGGGCGAGTCTGTCAAGGAAGGCGACACGCTCTACACCTACGTGTTGCTGAGCACCATCCTCGACCAGTATGACTTCAACTCCATCCCCTCCGTGGTGCGCGACACCCATGACATGGAGCTGCAGGCAAGGTTGGCCAAAGAGGAGATACCGGTTTTGCGGACCAAGCTGGCGCAACTGCGCAAGCAGCAAAAGGGAGAGCAACAAGACATCTACTATGGCTTGACCGACAACACCCGGCAGAATCAACTTTCAGCCGATATCGCCGAGACTGAGGAAGAGCTGCGCAAACAGATAAACAAAGTGGCCATCTATGCCAGCATGAAGAACAGCACGTGGTCGTTCATGAACAACAGAAGTGGCCACAACTATGCAAAGATACCGAGCCAGGCGCTCGACCAGTTCCGCAACCGTGGTGCTGTCCACTACTGCCGGGCACCGAAAGACGCCTTCGTGACCGACATCAAGGTGACTGAGCGGTCGGTGGTGTTCAAGCAAGAGCATATCATGTCCATCCAGCACAAGGACTATGAGTCGTGCCATTTAGGTGTGGTGGCATACGTGCCCAGCGACAAAGTGAAATATCTGGAAAGTCCTGCCGACGCCGATGTCATCATCAATGCTGACGCCATTGTCAAGGCCAAGCTATCGATGGTAGGATTGCGTGTCGAGGAAATACCGAAATATCTGCAAGGCAACTTCTCGCATGACGCCAACGCTGTGGTGGCCTACTTCACATTCAGGCCTTATCAGAAGGTTCCGGAATGGGCCATGACCAACAATTTGCCGGTGCGCATCCGCATCAACAAGCTAAAGGCGATGACCGACCCTGTTCCACTGCCGGAATATATCATCCCCGACGAGAAAGGACGCACGCATCCTGATGTGCCGGATGTCACTCTCAAGAAAAAACAACCGAAGAAAAACGACAAGAAATGATAGGACTGAAAAAGACAAAACGCGGCGACAAGGTGCTTGTCATCGACACCTACATTGATGTAGACAGCAGTGTCGATATACAAGAGAACTTCTTCGACTGTGTGATGATCAAGGCGCGCACAGAAAAGGCGTTGTCCTCCATCCTCTATGGAGCAAGCCCTATCCTGTCATATAAATGCAGCTACAAGCCCATCTTCGTCAACAGAACACTGGAAGACACCAAGCCCCGCATCATTGACAATATCGTCGATGCCTACACCAATGACTACGACAGCGAGAAAGTGTATGACATCATAGACAATATCAAGAGAGCGAGCCTGCATTACAACATCAAACGGGAGATGTCTCGCCCGACCACACCCAACCAGTTGTTCGCAAACATCTGCCGCTACTTGCTCTCACGCAACAAGCAGGTCATCGAACATGAGCTGATTGAGATGTCCTCCACCGGATACATCAACCCCATCTTCGAGCATTACCATGCCATGGGACTGTTCCACTTGAGCGAGATGTTCATGTTCAGGGAAACCATGTTGGAATACGGAGCGTTCCGTGTGCACAACTTCCACATGAAACAGCACCTCTGCCCTCATTGCAACCACAGTCACTTGCTCTATACAGAGTGTTGCCCGAAATGCGGGAAGAGCGATTTGAAACTCGAGAACATCATCCACCACTTCAGTTGCGCCAACGTGTCGCCGGAAAACACTTATAATGTGGGTGGTATGCTCATCTGTCCTAAGTGCCACAAGCTGTTGCGCCACATCGGTGTGGACTACGACCGCCCTGCGGTGATCTATTCCTGCAAGACCTGCGGCAACTCATTCACCACCCCTATCGTCAAGGCCGTGTGCACAAACTGCAAGGAGGAGACCGATGTCAGCAAACTGATACCACATGATGTGGTGGACCTCGAGATTACAGACGAAGGCGTGAGAGCCCTCACCGAAGGAAGTGTGGTGTTCTCCAACTTTGTCAACTACTACGACAACTTCATGGAATACGCCATCCTGGTCAACCGCATGCGCCGGCAGTTGCTCGAAAACCATTTCAGCAACGAGTACACTGTGCTCATCGGCAAGATTTGGATACTGGACAAGGAACACAAGACCACCAAGATCAAGGACAGCATACAGTCAGAACTCTGTAAAGTGTTCTTCAACCACAAGGTGTCCTATAACAACAACATCTTCTATGTGGCAAGTTCCATTTTCCAAGAAGACGTTGACGACGAAATCATCATCGAGAGATTCCGCAATGACCTGTCAAAAGGCATCCGGAAAATCGCCAACAAGATAGAGCCAGAGGAGATGGTATGCTATACCTTCGACTCTCAAAAGAAAACTCACGAGGACAACTACGAGGAGTTCTTCGAGAAACTGAATTTCGTGGCTGCTGTCCCCGACGACTATTGCGTCTACTCGGCAGAACCCGTCAAAGAGATTGTGGAGCCAGACCTGACTCCGTTCAAGCGGGAAGACGCCCAAGTGGACAAGGACGAAGTGCGCACCGCGTTCTACAAGAAAGTGGTGTCCATTCTGGTGTTCACGGCAGGCATTCTGGTCGCCATCGCGGCGGCTGTGATTTGGCTGTTCAACTAAAGAGGAGAAACGATTATGCTGTTAGAGATTACTGATGCCATCAACGAGTTCCTCGACTGGATCAACACGCTAACGCTGAGCAGCATTGTGGACACCTATTGGTTCCTGTTCTTCATCGAGATGCCGCGCTACTACATCCTCGAGTATCTGGTGATTGGTTCACTGTTCTTCAGATACAAGAGCATCAGAAGGGACAAGGAGCTTGCCCGGTTCTACCTGCTCAGGGAAAATCCCCTGGTGAGCATTCTCGTGCCGGGCAAGAATGAGGGCAAACACATCTACAAGTTGGTGAAGACCCTCAAGGAGCAGACCTACCAGAACTATGAACTGATTGTCGTGGACGACGGTTCTGACGATGACACGAAGCTGATTTGTGACGACCTGGTGAAAGCCGGCTACCTGGAGCACTATCTCCGACTGGAGACTCGTGGAGGAAAGGCGGCAGCCAGCAACTATGGTGCCAACATGGCGAGGGGAAAATACATCATCTGCCTCGACGCCGACTCCTCGCTCGACCGCGACGCCATCGAGAAGATTCTCATACCGTTCTATATGGACAGTAAGGTGAAAGCCGTGGGTGGATGCGTCAAAGTGCGCAATAACAAGGATACCATTTGCACGTCGTTGCAGGCCATTGAATACCTCAAGCGTATCCAAGTGGGCCGAATCGTGACCAGCGAACTGGGCATCTATCATATCATCTCGGGCGCCTTTGGTGCCTTCGACCGAAAGGTGATGAAAGAGGTGGGGTTCTGGGACATCGGTCCCGGACTCGACGGCGACATCACGCAGAAATTCCGCAAGGCGGGCTACAAGGTAAAGTTTGCCCCCGACGCCATCTGCATGACCAATGTGCCCACCAAGTGGTTTAAGCTCTACCACCAGCGCATCCGTTGGTCGCGCTCATTGATTCGCTTCAGACTGCGCAAGCACAGAGACATCCTGCTGCCCAACCGCAACTGGAACATCCTGAACTGGCTGTCCAATCTGGAGAGCATCATGTATGACTGCGTGCTCAACTTCCTGTGGGTGTTCTACATCATCAAGCTGTTGATCACCTTCAACACCCATATCATAGAGGTGATGGTGCTGGGCTACTTCATCCGCTTCTGCTTCTCGCAGTTCGCCTTCCTGCTCATCATGATGGTGACCGAGCGCAGAAAAGAGGAAATGTTCCTCTACCGCTACATGCCGCTGATGTCGCCCTATACCGGCTACTTCCTGCGCATTGCGAGAACCACAGCCCACATACAGGAGCTCTTCTTCATGCGGTCTTACAAAGACGCATGGAACCCCACGAAGACCTCACGGTATGCACAATTAGAAAGAATATAAACAAAAAATTGACAATCGATATAATGAGAAAACCACACTATGAGTTTAAGGTAGGTGTCGTAGGACTGGGATATGTAGGAATGCCCTTGGCTTGCCTGTTCTCCAAGAAATACGATACCATCGGATATGACATCAACCCCAACAAGATTGCCTTGTTGGAGAACGTCAAGATTTCCGAAGACAAGACCTTAGCCCGAGCGCTGGCACAAGGATTGCGACTGACAAGCAACATCGCAGATCTCAAGGACTGCAATGTCTACATAATCGCCGTGCCGACGCCCGTCCATGAAAACAACAAGCCAGATACGAGTTGCGTGTGCAATGCCACCAGGGCCATCGCCAACCTGCTCAAGGAGGGTGATATCGTCATCTATGAGTCGACCGTATATCCCGGACTTACCGAAGAGGTGTGCGCACCGATGCTGGAAAAGAATTCCGGGCTAAAATACAACCACGACTTCTTCGTGGGTTTCTCGCCAGAGCGTATCAATCCCGGCGACAAGGTGCACACCATCGAGAACATCACCAAGGTGACCAGTGGTTCCACACCCGAAATTGCGGAAATCATCGACAGCCTCTACAACTCCGTGCTCACCAATGGCACCTACAAGGCGCCGAACATCCGCACCGCAGAGGCATGCAAGATTATGGAAAACTGCCAGCGTGACGTGCAGATAGCCTTCTTCAACGAGTTCCAGCGCATCTTCGACAAGATGGGCATCGACCTCGAGGAAGTGACCAAGGCAGCCTCCACAAAATGGAATTTCGTGCCAGCCACCCCCGGTTTGGTCGGAGGACACTGCATCGCCGTTGACCCCTACTATATGATAGAAAAAGCACGGGAAGCCGGCGTCAACCCGTCTCTTCTCGCCACAGCCCGCAATGTGAATGAGACCATGTCGCAATGGCTCGCCGACAAGATCAAAGTCGCCGCAGACCAGCGCAAGATGGATCCGACCATGACCAATGTGCTGATCCTCGGTTTCTCGTTCAAGCCCGATAGCGATGACATCCGCAACACCAAGGTTGCCGACCTCTACCATCATCTGGTGAAGATGGGCTATCCGGTCACCATCTACGACCCGCTTGTCGACGTGAACAAGGTGGAGCAGGAATACCACATCCACGTCACCGGCGAACAGCGCGTGCTCGTCAACCGCTACGATGTGGTCGTAGTGGGCACCCGTCACAGTCTGTTCAAGAGCATCGATGTCAAGCACCTGCTGACCGACAAGGGATTCGTCTGCGACATCGACGGCATCCACGCAGACCTGTAATCAGCCAACACACATTAAAACAACACGAATATGGAAAACTACAAGATTTTGATTGTAGATGACATTCCAACCAATGTCACCTTGATTTCAGCCATCATCAAGAAGCTGAATGTGGAATATGAAACAGCCGAGAGCGGAGAGGAAGCCTTGAAGAAGGTAGAGTCTTTCAAGCCCAACATCGTGCTGCTCGACCTCATGATGCCCGACATCAGCGGATGGGATGTCATAAGAACTATTCGTCAGAAATACACCAAAGAGCAGATGGCCATCATCGCCACCTCCGCCATCACAGACCATGACAACATCACCGAATGCTACGACATGGGTGTCAATGACTATGTGGCAAAGCCTATCGTTCCCGACCGTCTGCTCAACACTATCCAGATACACGCAATGAAATTGGTATGATACCATTTGGCAAGCTATACAAGACACTGCTGTGCTTCCTGTTTCTGCTGTGCTCTGCCAGTCTTTGGGCTGTGGGGACCGAACAGCATCACCGCATTCTGATCATCACCTCCTACAACCCCGACACGGAGAGAATGAACGCCAACCTCTCCGAATTCTTTGACGAGTACAAGCGGAAGAGCGGAGCCAACGCCAATATCTCTATCGAGTCGATGTACTGCAAGAATCTGTCCGAGTCACCGCTGTGGAAGGACAGAATGGAGAAGTTGCTCGCCCGATACGAGAAAAATCCGCCATGCCTCATCATCTTGTTGGGTCAGGAAGCTTGGGCTTCCTATCTCGCCCAGACCACCGAGTTTGCCCAGAAGACGCCTGTCATGGCGGGCTTGGTCAGCCGCAACACTGTCGAACTGCCTCAAAGCAGCAACATCAATCTGCGCACATGGCTGCCAGAAAGCAAGGACTACACCGACTTCAAGAACTTCAACATTGTCGGCGGCATCTTCTATCAGTATGATGTCAAGCGCAATGTGGAACTCATCAAGAAGTTCTACCCCAAGACACACGACCTTGCCTTCCTTTCCGACTTCACCCTCGGCGGACTGGCGATGCAGTCGCTCTTTGTCAAGGACATGCGGCAGTTTCCCGACATCAAGACCCACTTGCTCGACGGAAGACGCAACTCTCTGTTCAGCATGTGCAATCTGCTCAAGGGGTTGTCTCCGCAGACAGTGCTGCTCATCGGCACCTGGAGAATCGACAGCAGCGAGAACTATGTGCTTGCCAACACCACTGGCACCCTCCACGAGTCCAACCTCAACCTGCCCGCCTTCTCCCTGTCGGCGGTAGGTATGGGAAACTGGGCCATCGGCGGTTATGCCCCCGAATACGGACTTGTCGGTCAAGACTTGGCTGATTTGGCCTATAAATATCTGAAAGAAAAGAAAACGGGCAAGGACTTGTTCCAATACAGTGCCAACAAATACACATTTGACAACGACCAGCTGGAGACGTTCAACTTGCAGAATGTGAAGTTGCCCTCCGACTCCGTGGTGCTCAACCAGAAGGATGACTTCTATGCCAAGCACCGTCGGCTCATCCTTTGGGGACTGGCATCCTTGGTGTTCCTCTCCTGCTGTCTGCTTGTGGCACTCTACTACATCGTGCGCATCCGCCGACTCAAAGACGCCTTGGAGGCACAGAGTCTGGAACTGATCAAAGCCAAGGACGAGGCGGAAGAGGCCAACCGCATGAAGACCTCGTTCATCGCCAACATGAGCCACGAGATACGCACACCGCTCAATGCCATTGTGGGATTCTCGGAGTTGCAGGCCATGGACGACTACACCAAGGAAGAGAAACGGCAGTTTGGCGACATCATCAAGGAGAACTCGAGTCTGCTCCTCAACCTCATCAACGACATCCTCGACATCTCAAGAATCGAGTCCGGCCGCATCTCCATCGACTGCACCCCCTGCGAGTTGGTCAGCCTGTGCCACAACAGCCTGGTGTCGGTGAAACAAGCCCGCCATTTGGAAAATGTGGAATATCTGGAAGACTTCCCGGTGGACAAGCTCTACATCAAGACTGACCCCGTGCGTCTGAAGCAGGTCATCATCAACCTGCTCACCAACGCCAGCAAGTTCACCAAGAAAGGCCACATCCTGCTCAGTTTCAGCATCGACGAGACCAAGCGCACCATCACCTTCTCCGTGACCGATACGGGTATCGGCATCCCGAAGGAGAAAGCCGAATACATCTTCGAGCGGTTTGTCAAGCTCAACCAGTTTGCCCAGGGCACCGGTTTGGGACTTGCCCTCAGCAGAATCATCGTCGGATGTATGGGCGGCCGCATCTGGGTGGACACCTCCTACACCGGAGGAGCGCGCTTCAAGTTCACCCATCCCCTCAACACGGCAGAGCCCGAAGAAGTAAAAGAAGTTTCAGCGAACGACCTATGACAATATTCATTCAATAAGGAAAAAACATTATGGAAGCAAAGACGAAGATCCTCATCGCAGAGGACAATGCAAGCAATTATAAACTACTGGAGATTGTGCTGTCCAAAGAATACACTCTGGTGCACGCCTGGAACGGCGAGGAAGCCGTGGAGTTGTTCAAGGAGCACACCCCGCAACTGATACTGATGGACATCGGCATGCCCATCATGAATGGCTATGAGGCAACCCGGGAAATCAGGAAAATCGCGCCCGATGTCCCCATCATCGGACTCACCGCCTATGCCTATGCCTCCGACGAACAGGAAGGCATCGAGTGCGGCATGACCGAGTATGTCACCAAGCCAGCCAACATCGCCAAACTCCGCATGCGCATCAAGGAGTTGATAGAAGATGTTAAATAAGACGCTTTTGGTCGTCAAGCCTGTTAAAATCGCTTAATGCCGGTTTACTTCCCCAGGGCTGAAACGTCTTATAGGAAAGATTATCGGATTATAAACCAAAAAGCAATGAATATGAAAAAAAACTTATTAGTGCTTTCTCTTGCCGCCGGTTGCCTCTTGGCCACCAGCTGCGTTAGCAAGAAAGACCTGGAAAACTGCCAGCGTGAGAATAAAGAGTTGACCGGCAACTATCAGGATGCCAAGGAGCAGCTCGCCGCCAGCAAGGCCCGCGTCACCAGCCTTGAGGAACAGCTTGCCCAAGCCAAGCAGGCCTACAGCAATCTGCAGAACTCCCTCGACAAGAGCTTGAGCAACGCCAGCCAGAACAATGTGAGCATCGAGAAGCTCGTTGACCAGATCAACGAGTCCAACCAATACATCCGTCACCTCGTGGAAGTGAAGAGCAAGAGCGACTCGCTCAACATGGTGCTCACCAACAACCTCACCCGCTCGCTGAGCAAGGAAGAGATGAAAGAGGTGGATGTGCAGGTGCTCAAAGGTGTAGTGTATATCTCGCTCGCCGACAACATGCTCTACAAGAGCGGCAGCTATGAGATCAACGACCGTGCCGCCGAGACCTTGAGCAAGATTGCCAAGATCATCACCGACTACAAGGACTATGAGGTGCTCATCGAGGGCAACACCGACAATGTGCCTGTCAACGCTTCGGCTTCTTCCATGAAGAACATCCGCAACAACTGGGACCTCTCCTGTCTGCGTGCCTCCAGTGTGGTTCAGGCGCTCCAAACCCAATACGGTGTAGACCCGAAACGTCTGACCGCCGGTGGTCGTGGCGAATACAACCCTGTGACCTCCAATGGCACTGAGGTGGGCAAGCAGCGCAACCGCCGCACCCAGATCATCATCACACCGAAACTCGACCAGTTCATGGACCTCATCGACAAGGCTCCTGAAGACAGTCAAAAATAATCTGTCCACAGACAGACCATCATAAAAAAGGGAAATTCCTTGCCGTCGTGCGGACTTCACAGTCCCCGACAGCAAGGAGTTTCCTTTTTTTATAATCCCTGCCCCACTCCGCCGAGCAGAGCATGATGCCACTACCGCATCGGTGTTTAGAAGCGTGTCATCACCTCTACCACGAACTTATCTTTCTCTGATGGCTTTGGCACGCCACCTTTGCGGTAAAAATACTTTTCATAGTTCAAGCGTATGTCTGAGATAAAAGGTTTGCTGATGCTGAACGTCACGCCGCCTGTCAGACGGGAGCGCTGGGCATCGTTCACCTTCAGCCCCCTCACCTCCGTTCCGTCCTCGGCAGTAGAGAGCGTATACTCCTTTCCGTCGCTGTGGTCGGTCATATAGTCATAGCGCACAAGGGGCGTGATTTTGGAGAAGAAGCATTTCTTCAGCGCGATGTCATAAGAGGCGAACGCGTCCACGGCATGCACATTGCGGAAAGCCTTGTTGGCATAGTGCTTATAGAGATATTCTGCCTCCACATGCCATCCATGGGCATGATAATAGGTTCCTGCGTCATACATCATCACTCCCACATCGGCAGGTTTGATCTTCTGGGTGCTGAGTGTCAGGTTCCATCCATGAGGGAAAAACATCTGCGCCTTGGCAGAGAAATTCACCTCCTTGGTCCAGAAGTCCTTCTGGTTGGTCAATCCTGAACCATTGAACAGTCCTGCCTCCAGAATAATCGGGAATCCAGCGTTGAGCGTATATCCCATCGTGGCACCCACGTCGCGCACATTACCCACCTGCTTGGCGATAAAAGAGCGGTTGGCGAAATATTGCTGATGAGGTGAGCGGTGAGCATCGATGGTGAACGGCACACGCATCTGTCCGATGGTGAACTGGAATCCGGAGAATGGGGTCAGTCGGGTGTAGGCATCGAGCATCTTGATTTGTCCCTCGTCAGAGAGGTCTATTTCCGCTTTGTATGCCACGGCTGGCGCCACCTTTCCGTCCACGCTGATTCTGGCGTTGCGCACCTCGAATCGTCCGGCATGGTCTTCGGGTTGGTATTCATACTTGCCACGGATGGTTCCATGGATGTGTGGTGTGAGGTCTGTCTTCTCCTCACTCTGGGCAGACACCGTCCCCAATGCAGCCATTCCGAGCATCATTGTCAGCGCCATGCGGTTCAAGATCACGTTCTTCATTTTCCTTGTTGTTTTGTTTCGGGTGCAAAGTTCGCAATCTCTTTTTTCGATTTCAAGACACAGACATGACAATCTTGTTACAACCGAATAAAAGGCATTCCGCTAATCACGGCGAGGCACAAACGAAAGCAAGCGCCTCCCGAGGGAGACGCTTGCTTGAATATGTGATAGTGTGTGTTCTTGTTTATCGGATAATTACCTTGGTGGTCTTGTTGCCACGTTTCACGATGTTGATGCCCTTCTGTAGACCGTTGATGCGACGGCCCTGCATGTCGTAGTATTCTGCCGGTGCGTCGCCATTGAGAGCGTCAATAGCCTTGATGCCGGTAGCCTCGTCGTTGATGGCGATGCTGAGCATATTAGCCAGAGCTGTTGGCTGGCTCTTCTTTGCCTGCACATAGGCACGATAAGGACGGGAGCCTACCTTCTGCACTGCGTCGCTGGCCTCCAGCATCTTGGCAGGGTTCATCAGTTTGTCGCCCTTCACGATATAGCAGTTGTTGTCGGTGCCCTTGTCAAACATCTTGGTGGCATAGAGACCCACGAGCTGATAGGCTGCGTTCTCGGTAGTGGAGCCTTCCTTCACAGCCTTGATATCAACATCCTTGCCATTGAAGCTGAGTTCGGTAGCACCCTCGTTCATGTGGATAAGGAGTGGCGTGCCGGCCTCAATGTCTGCCATCTCTTCCTTCAGCGTGATGACGTCGTTAGTAGCTGAGAGCAGAGTGTAGGCATGGAATGGCTGTGCCTCATTCATGGATATCTTGAATGGCAGGCAGAGGCTTGCCCACTGGCCACCCGTCACTTTGTCGCGGGTGTAGTTGGCTGCAGAAACCTTGAAACCTTCTACCCCATAGAGCGTCAGGTCTTTGTCGTCCGATAGGTTCATCGTGCAGTCGGCCTTCAGCGTCTCGCCCACAGCACCAATTTTCTCATCGCCCACCTTAGCGACTAATTTGGTGAGATAGCCAGTGGTATAGTTGGCCATCTCCATGTCTGTCTTGGCTGCATTGTATGCTACAGCGCCCTTCAGGGCTGTGCAACCATCGAACATCCGATAGTCCTGACCTTTGAGGTCTTCTGTTATAGCCGACAAGACAAACTTGTCGCCGACATAGATAGTTTGCAGCTTATTGTTTCCGGCAAACATCTTCTCTGTTTCCACTACCTTCTCCGTATTGAAGTTTGAAAGATCCAGCGTCGTGAGACAGGGCTGGTCATACGAATATGTAGCTGAGAACATATTCTGCATATTGATTACGTTACGTGTGTCAAAGTGCGAGAGGTCAAGCGACTTGAGCCCACAACATTCAGCAAACATGCTGTACATATTCCACACATTACCTGTATCAAAATTGCGGAGATCAAGCGAGGCGAGGGAGCGGCAGTTTTCAAACATATAAGACATATCCGTCACCTTCTCAGTATTCAAGAACTCAAGCCCTGTGATATCTTCTAAAGATTTGAGTCCACTGAACCATTCTGAGCATGTCGTAGGACGTGCTTGGGCAAAAGACGAGTCAAAGGTCACATGCTTTATGTTCGATTGATGATCCGTAACCCATCCTGGGGTTTCATCATCACCATTGAGCTTATATTCATCATAATAAAAATGAATCTTGGAGCCATACAGGAATGTCAACTGTCCCGTGTAGGCGTCGTATCTCACCCAAGGCTGGATATATTTCTTGTCCAAGAAATATCCACCATCCACCTTGGCAAAGGTCTGGTTGGCATAGCCGTCCACGTTATTATCCTCATTGGTCTTGTATGCGGCATCAGCCTTGAGGCTATCACATCCTTTAAACATATCGGTACCGTCGTCGGATGGCGCAACAAATTTGCTGTCATCCACATAGATAGTAGAGAGCTTGGAGCAATCCGTGAACATCTTTGTCATAAATCTCACTTTCTGCGTGTCGAAACTGGACAGATCAAGGGTGATAAGAGCCGGGCAGTTGCCAAACATCGCCTCCATAGTTGTGACTTTCTGCGTGTTGAAGCTGGACAGATCAAGAGTGGTGAGAGCCGAGCAGGTGGAAAACATACCAGACATATCCATCACATTCCGCGTGTCGAAATTGGACAAATCAAGAGTGGTGAGAGCCTGGCATTTGTAAAACATATCAGCCATATCCGTCACATTCCGCGTGTCAAATTTACTTAAATCAAGAGTGGTGAGAGCCGTACAGTAGGAAAACATATTGGACATATCCGTCACATTCCGTGTGTCGAAACTGGGCAAGGCGAAAGAGGTGAGTTTGGAGCAACCCGCAAACATATCCTTCATATTCGTCACTTTCTGCGTGTCGAAACTGGACAGGTCAAGAGAGCCGAGGGCCCTGCAGTTGACAAACATCGCCTCCATAGTTGTGACATTCTGAGTATTGAATGAAGAGAAATTCATAGATTCAAGCTTATAGCAGCCATTGAACATGTGGCTCATGTCGGTTACCTTCTTGGTGTTGAATTTTCTGAGGTCAAGCGTTGTAACACTGCTGCAGTAAGCGAACATTGCGCTCATGTTTGTCACCTCCTCGGTGTTCAGATTCTCAATACCTTTGACATCTTCCAAGTTTTTAAGTTCATAGAACCAGTAAGCACATGTCGTGGGACGGGCCTTGGCAAAAGACTCATCAAAGACCACATGCTTAACGTCAGGGCGTTTATTCCAGGCTGGAGTATGTACTACGTCATCATGTGTGTCATCAAGGCTATACTCACCATTAGCATTGACGGGCTTTACCTTATAGCTATACTGGAATGTCAACGTCTCGGTGTCTCCATCATATTTCACCCAAGGACGGAGATACTTCCTGTCGTAAAGATAGCCACCCACAACCTTTGCAAAGGTCTGGTCGGCATAACCGGTTACGTTATTATCAGCATTGGTCTTGTATGCGACATCAGCCTTGAGGTTATCACATCCTTTAAACATATCGGTACCATCGTTTGGCGTGCCAAATTTTGACTCGCTAACATAGATAGTTGCGAGGTTGGTACATCCTTGAAACATCTGCGTCGCGGTTACCTCATTTACGCTGAAATTTGAGAGATCAAGCGATGTTAGCGCACTGCAGTTACTAAACATCTGCTTCATATTTGAGAATTTCTGTGTAGTGAAACTGGACAGATCAAGGGAGGTAAGTGCACTGCAGTTACTAAACATCTGCTCCATATTTGTGACTTTCTGTGTCTTGAAGCTGGACAGATCAAGAGAGGTGAGAGCTTTACAACCAGAGAACATAGAATTCATTCGCGTCACGTTCTGTGTATCAAAACGGGTCAGGTCAAGAGAGGTGAGAGCTTTGCAACCTGAGAACATATTGTCCATTTGCGTCACGTTCTGTGTATCAAAACTGGTCAGGTCAAGAGAGGTGAGCGCACTGCAGCTACTAAACATCACCGCCATATTTGTGACTTTCTGTGTCTTGAAGCTGGATAGGTCAAGAGAGGTGAGCGCACTGCAACCATAGAACATATTGTTCATGAGCGTCACGTTCTGTGTATCAAAACTGGTCAGGTTAAGAGAGGTGAGCGCACTGCAGTTACTAAACATCCGCTCCATATTTGTGACTTTCTGTGTCTTGAAGTTGGAAAGGTTAAGAGAGGTGAGCGCACTGCAGCCTCCAAACATATGAGACATATTAGTGACATTCTGTGTGTCAAAACCAGAGACATCGAGTTTAGTGAGGGCTGAGCAACCAGAGAACATATCAGCCATGGTAATCACATTCTGTGTCTTGAAACTGGACAGGTCAAGAGAGGTGAGCGCATAGCACCCTTCAAACACATGAGACATATCAGTGACATTCTGTGTATTGAAACTGGACACGTCAAGACGCTTGAGTCTCTGACAATCGTAAAACATGGCATACATATTCGTTACGTTCTGGGTGTTGAACGTAGAGAGATCAAGCGTAAGAAGTGATTTACACCCCCAGAACATATTACTCATACTCTTCACCTCCTCGGTATTCAAATAATTAAGGCCATCAACTCTCTCCAATTTTTCAAACCCCCAAAACCATAAATCGCATCTTTCGGGGCTTGCAAATTGGCAGGATTTGTCAAATATCACTATCGTCACATTTTTTATGTTCTCGTTGGTATTCCAACTTGGCCGAGACTTGTATGCATCCAGGGGATACCCCCCCGTTTCTGGCATATTCGTATCATACTTGAATCTGAGGGTAGTGCCGTTATCTTCCAACACGGCATACATCTTTGGGGTGTCCGTCTGCTGGGCAGCGGCAGGGCTACTCCACGACACCATACACAACAGAGTCAACAGCAGGAGCAAGGTACTCAGCGGTCGACTCATCGTGAACATTGTGCAAAATTTTGTTTTCATATATCTGTTTTTATTTTGTAGATTCTATCGCAGCAAAGGTACAAAGATTCAGTAATAGCACCAACTTTTCACGGAAAAAATCATATAATAAGGTGTAAACGAAAACAAGCGCCTCCCGAGGGAGACGCTTGTCTGAATATGTTGTAGATTGAGGGGAGCGGTTCTTACTCACCCCAAATATTGCCGTCTGCATCCAAAAACTGTTGCAGCTTTTCTTTTGTATAATCATCGTCGGCAGCCTGGTTGATGGTGCCCTCCGAACCGGCAAGGATGGCTTGTGACTGAACCTTCACGACCATCATGTCGGGCTTGATATATTCTTTTGTCTTCATAATCTTGTTTTTGTTTATCGGATAATTACCTTGGTGGTCTTGTTGCCACGTTTCACGATGTTGATGCCCTTTTGCAGACCGTTGATGCGGCGGCCCTGCATATCGTAGTATTCTGCCGGTGTGTCGCCGTTGAGGGTGTCAATCACCTTGATGCCGGTAGCCTCATCGTTGATGGCGATGCTGAGCATGTTGGCTTGGGCTGTTGGCTTGCTTGCCTGCACATAGGCACGGTAAGGACGGGAGCCTACTTTCTGCACTGCTTCGCTGGCCTCCAGCATCTTGGCAGGGTTCATCAGTTTGTCGCCCTTCACGATATAGCAGTTGTTGTCGGTGCCCTTGTCAAACATCTTGGTGGTATAGAGACCCACGAGCTGATAGGCAACATCTGCGGTGGCAGAGCCTTCCTTCACAGCCTTGATGTCAATGCTTTTATCTCCATCTTCACTATTTGCGACGCCTTCAATATTGAGTGCGGTAGCGCCCTCTTTCACTTGAATGAGAAGCGGAGTGCCAGCAGCAATGTCTGCCGTCTCTTCCTGCAGTGTGATGACATCATCTGTAGCTGAGAGCAGGGTGTAGGCACGGAATTGTGCATCCTTCGTAGATATCTTGAAAGGCAGGCAGAGGCTTGCCCACTGGCCACCCTTCACATTTGTGCGGGTATAGCTGGCGGAAGCAGCCTTGAAACCGTCAGTATCATAAAGGGTCAAGTCTTTGTCATCGGACAGAGTCATGTCATGGCCGGCAGTCAGCGTCTCGCCCACAGCACCAATCTTCTCATTGCCCAACTTAGCGACCAACTTGGTGAAATAGCCCGTCTTGTAGTTGGCCATATCCTTGTCAACCTTTGCAGCATCATATTTAACAGCGCCCTGGAGTTCAGTACAATCTGCGAACAAGGCACCGTCAGTTTCCGCAGCTGATGTAGAAAACTTGTCGCTGGCATAGATCTTTTGGAGATTTTTACAATAATTAAACATGAGCTTCATCGTTGTCACGTTCTGTGTATTGAAGTGGCTGACATCAAGAGACGTAAGATTGCCACAATCATAGAACATATAGTCCATATCCGTCACTTTTGTTGTATTGAAATTCGAGAGGTCGAGTGAAGTGAGCTTACTACAAGTACTGAACATTTCACGCATATTCGTCACGTTCGCTGTATTGAAATTCGAGATATTGAGAGAGGGGAGATTTTCACACAGGAAGAACATTCTATGCATCGTTGTCACGTTCACTGTATTGAAATTCGAGAGGTTGAGAGAGGTGAGACCCTTACAGCCTACGAACATGCTATTCATCTTTGTCACGTTCTGTGTATTGAAATTCGAGAGGTCAAGTGAAGTGAGCTTACTACACCCGTAGAACATTTCGGACATATCCGTCACGTTCTGTGTATTGAAGTTGCTGACATCAAGAGACACAAGATTTTTGCATTCAGAGAACATTTCGGACATAGTCGTCACGTTCTGTGTATTGAAGTTGCTGACATCAAGAGACGTAAGATTGTTGCATTCAGAGAACATATATTCCATAGCCGTCACGTTCTGTGTATTGAAGTGGCTGACATCAAGAGACACAAGATTGTTGCAGTATGCGAACATATATCCCATGTCCGTCACATAGTCTGTATTCAAATACTGAATGCCGTCAATTTCACTTAAGGGTTTGGTTCTTACTGATCCGTCTCCAGCAAACCAATAATGGCATGTTCGAGGATAGGCATTGGCAAATGAAGGATCAAAGACTACTTTATCTATCGACAACTTACACCAGGCAGGGAGAATGTGTCCCTTGTTGAGCGGATACTCGTTTTCACCGTATGTTGAGTCCTGCTTGTCTTTGTCATACAAGAATGTCAAAGTCTTGGTGCTTTCATCGTATTTCGCATAAGCTTTTTTTTCATTCTTGTCAGAGAAATAACTCATAGCATATCTCAAGCCGTTTGCAACAGTTCCTTCTGATTTGAGCTTGTCAGCATACTTGACATCGCCCCCCAATGCATCACATCCCGTGAACATATTGTCACCTGTAGCAGAATCCGTGACAAACTTTCCATAGGTAATATAGAT
>JBNMIE010000031.1:0-22376 GCA_050873125.1 Prevotella sp. | reverse complement strand
CACGGCATGGATGGTCGACAGCGGGTCTGTCGACTTGAAGATGTAGCTGCCGCTCACCAGCACGTTGGCGCCGGCCTTGACCACCCGTGGTGCTGTCTCGGCTTGTATGCCTCCGTCCACCTCGATGAGCGCATGGCTGCCGCTTTCGGCAATCATTTCCTTGAGGCGCGCCACCTTGCGGATGGTGTTCTCGATAAACTTCTGTCCACCGAAACCGGGGTTCACGCTCATCACCAATACCATGTCGACATCGCGGATGACGTCTTCCAGCATGCAGACGGGAGTGGAGGGATTGAGGGTCACGCCAGCTTTCATGCCTGTGGCGTGGATTTCCTGGATGGTGCGGTGCAGGTGGGTGCAAGCCTCATAGTGCACGTTCATCATCATTGCGCCCAACTTTGCCGTCTGGGCGATGTAGCGCTCGGGGCGCTCGATCATATAGTGTACGTCGAGTGGCTTTTGGCAAATCTTGCTCACGGCCTCCATCACGGGAAAGCCGAAAGATATGTTGGGGACAAAACTGCCGTCCATCACATCGAGGTGAAGCCAGTCGGCATCGCTCTTGTTGAGCATTTCTATATCCTGCTGCAAGTTGGCGAAGTTGGCAGCAAGCAGGGAAGGGGAAACTATTGTTTTCATGACCATTCGCTTAGTTGAGACAGAAAGACTCCTTTCTGCCGTTCATCTTGATGACACGATAGGTGTAGGCCAATTGTCGTATGATAGCCAACGTCTTCTCTGATGGCTTGATTTCTTCTGGTGTAAAAATGTTCATAGGCTCATTACTCTGTTTTATTCTTATAACGAGCCGCCGTCGCCTTTATTACATCCGTCTCCTTATTTTTTTTCATCTCCGTTTCAAGTTTTCTTGTGTCGGAAAAGTTTATGCTCTTTTATATATAAAGATGTGATGCGTAAGCGAAAAAGGAAAAATAACGGCAAAAAGGCAAAAAAGTCGGTCAAAAGTTTGCAGGTTAAAATTTATTTGCTACTTTTGCAACCGAATAAACAAAACAAAGCTATATGAAACAGTTAGTATCTAATGCATGGTGGTGGCGTAACTCAAGATTTCAAAAGTCGTGAGTCGCATTGCCGTATGGATACTTTCCAAGATACAAAAAGGCCTGCCGTTCTTACGACAGGCCTTTTTTCGTAAATATCGCTTTTCTTTAAAAACAACAACTCAAAACACATAAGCTATGGAGATGAAGAATGTATTGCAGAGAATGCTCAACCACGAGGAACTCACTCGTGAGGAAACACACGACATTTTGTTGGGAATCACCCGCAGTGAATATCCTGTGGAGCAAGTCACAGCCTTGCTGACCATGTTGCAGATGAGAGGCGTGTCGGTCGACGAACTGCTCGGCTTCCGCGACGGCATGATGGAGACGGGCGTTCCTGCTCCGCTCACAGCCGACCGCTACATCGATGTTGTGGGCACGGGTGGCGACGAGAAAAACACATTCAACATCTCCACCTGCGCTTGCTTTGTCATTGCGGGTGCCGGCTACAAGGTGGCGAAACACGGCAACTATGCCGCCACCTCCACCAGTGGAGCGAGCAATGTGATTGAACAGCATGGCGTGAAGTTCACCAACGACATCGA
This sequence comes from Prevotella sp., assembly GCA_050873125.1. Taxonomy (GTDB): domain Bacteria; phylum Bacteroidota; class Bacteroidia; order Bacteroidales; family Bacteroidaceae; genus Prevotella. The sequence continues at coordinate 20,767 of JBNMIE010000031.1, read as the reverse complement.
CCGGCTGAACCGCTCCATTAATGAGTGCGGCATTGTCTATCTCCATGCCCCGCTCTTCGCCAAGGCGATGAAATATGTCGCTCCCATCCGCAAGGCGCTGCAGTTTCCCACACTCTTCAATCTGCTGGGTCCCTTGGTCAACCCCTCACAACCCAAATGCCAGGTGCTTGGTGTGGCAAACCTCGACCAGATGCGCCTCTATAGCAATGTCTACCAGAAGATGGGCGTGGACTACGGCATCGTGAACAGCATCGACGGCTACGACGAGATTTCCCTGACCGGCAACTTCAAGGTGACCACCAACAACTATGAGCGCATCTACAAACCCTCCGACTTTGGCTTCCCTGTGGCGAAAGCTGAAAACCTGCGGGGCGGAACCACGAAAGAGGAGGCGAGCGAAATCTTCGACAGCGTGCTCGAAAACCGGGCTTTGGACGACCAGAAGAACGTGGTCATTGCCAATGCTGCCCTCGGCATCCAAGTGGTCGACGGTAACAAGACGATGGAGGAATGTCTCGCCATGGCAAGAGAGAGCATCGAGAGCGGCAAGGCGCTGCAGGTGCTGAAGAAGTTTGTGAGTCTGAACGCATAACCCCAAGAAAAAAGAAGCGATGGATATACTCGAAGAAATCACAGCCTACAAGCGCATTGAGGTGGAGCGCATGAAAGCGCAGGTGCCTCCTCGCGTTATATATAATAAGGTGGAACAGATGCTCGACCGTCCTGTGCCCTCGATGCGCAAGGCGCTGACCGAGGCGGAGACCGGCATCATCGCCGAATTCAAGCGCAAGTCGCCCTCCAAGGGATGGATCAAGGAAGAGGGCAAGGCGGACATCATCCCCTTGGCCTATCAGCAGAACGGGGCGGCAGCCCTGAGCATTCTGACCGACGAACGCTATTTCGGCGGCAACGATGCGTTCATCACCACCGCCAGACAGTCGGGAGTCACCCTGCCGATATTGTACAAGAACTTTGTCGTCGACGAATACCAACTCTTCCAGGCCCGTGCCTGTGGCGCCTCGGCGGTGCTGCTCATCGCGGCAGACCTGAAACTGGCAGAATGCCGAACCCTGCTCCACACCGCCCATGAACTGGGCTTGGAAGTGCTGCTCGAGATGCACGCCGAACAGGAGTTGGACTATGCCGACTTGGAGCCGGATATGTATGGCGTGAACAACCGCAACCTCGGCACCTTTGTGACCGATGTGGAAAACTCCTACCGCATGGCTTCCCGTCTGCCCAAAGACGGCTGCAAGGTCAGCGAGAGCGGCATCAGCAATCCCGATACCGTGCGCCAACTGAAGCTCGCGGGATACAGCGGATTCCTCATTGGCGAGAACTTCATGAAAACCGAACAACCCGGCAAATCCCTCAAACAATTTCTGAAACTATGCTGATCAAAGTATGCGGCATGCGTGATGCCGACAACATTCACGCTGTGGAACAGTTGGGTGTGGACCTGATAGGATTTGTCTTCGACCCCCGCAGTCCCCGTTATGTGGAGATGCAGTCTTCGCGGGCTGGCATCCTTCCCGACTATGCGTCGGTCGACTTGACCGCCGACCGTTTCGCTCCCGGCAGGGTGGGGGTCTTTGTGGACGACATGCCCCAGAACATTGTCACCCGTGTCTACAATTTCTCGCTCGACTATGTGCAGTTGCACGGCCATGAGAGCCGGGTGATGATTGAGAACCTCCGTCGCACCCTCGACCCCGACATCCGTCCGGGCGTCAAGATAATCAAGGCTATCCGTGTTGAAAATGCCGCCGACCTGGAAAGAACCACAGACTATGAGGGTGTGGTCGACCTGTTCCTCTTCGACACGAAGACCGCCCTTGCGGGAGGCAGCGGAAAACAGTTTGACTGGACAGTGCTCGATGCCTACCGGGGCGACACCCCCTTCCTCCTCAGCGGCGGCATCGGTCCCGACGACTTGGATCGGGTGAAAGCCTTCCACCATCCCCGGTGCATTGGCGTCGACCTGAACTCCCGCTTCGAGATTTCCCCCGCAGTGAAGGATATCGACCTGCTCCGGCCGTTTGTCGTCGAACTTAGGCGATGAGAGAATGCTAACGATAGAAACAACAAAAAACACAAGGATATGAACAAGATCAATCAATTGTTTGCCGACAGCCAACGGGAAAACCGCAAACTGCTGTCACTCTATTTCTGTGCAGGCTGCCCCACCTTTGAGGGCACAGCCGACGTGCTGCGCGCCATGCAGCGCAAAGGCATCGCCATGGTCGAGGTGGGCATGCCCTTCAGCGACCCCTTGGCGGACGGTCCCGTCATCCAGGGTGCCGGAACGATAGCCTTGAAAAACGGCATGTCGCTCGAGAAACTCTTCTGCCAGTTGGAGGCGGTGAAAGACGAAATCCACATTCCGCTCATCATCATGGGCTATCTCAATGTTATCATGCACTACGGCTTCGAACATTTCTTCCAGCGCTGTGTGGAGTGTGGCGTGTCGGGCACCATCATCCCCGACCTTCCCTTCAAGGACTATCTCGAGGATGTGAAGCCCCTGGCTGACAAATACGACATACGGGTCATCATGATGATCACCCCCGAGACCAGCGAGGAGCGCATCCGCTTCATCGACGACCACACCGACGGCTTCATCTATATGGTCAGTTCGGCGAGCACCACGGGTGCCCAGCAGAGCTTCGACGACCAGAAGCAAGCCTACTTCCGCCGCATCAATGCCATGCACCTCCGCAATCCGCGCATGATAGGCTTCGGCATCAGCAACAAGCAGACCCTGCAGAGTGCGCAGGACAATGCCGCCGGCGCCATCATCGGCAGCAAGTTTGTCACCCTGCTCGAGGAATACAAGGATCCCGACAAGGCGCTCGACGCCCTCTATGCCGCCTTGGAAAAATAAACAGATTTAAAGAAACAGAATCATGGGAAAATATAGTGTAGATAAGAATGGCTTCTTCGGAAAGTTTGGCGGTGCCTACGTGCCGGAGATATTATATAAGTGCGTACACGACTTGCAGGACTGCTACGAGTCAATCATCGAGAGCGACGAGTTCAAGAAAGAATACCACCAGTTGCTCCGCGACTATGTGGGCCGTCCCTCACCCCTCTACTATGCCAAGCGCATGAGCGAGAAATACGGTTGCCAACTGTATCTCAAACGCGAGGACCTCAACCATACGGGAGCACACAAGATCAACAACACCATCGGCCAGATACTCATGGCGAAGAAGATGGGCAAGACCCGCATCATCGCCGAGACCGGTGCCGGACAGCACGGTGTCGCCACCGCCACCGTTTGTGCGCTGATGGACATGAAGTGCGAGATCTTCATGGGCAAGACCGACGTGGAGCGCCAGCACACCAATGTGGAGCGCATGAAGATGCTGGGTGCCGAGGTGCATCCCGTCACCACGGGCAACATGACCCTCAGCGACGCCTGCTCCGAGGCCATCCGCGACTGGTGCCGCCATCCGCAGGACACTTTTTATATCGTGGGTTCCACGATGGGTCCCCATCCCTATCCCGACATTGTGGCGAAGATGCAGAGCGTCATCTCCGAGGAAATCAAATGGCAGTTGGAGGAGAAGATAGGCCGCGACTATCCCGACTATCTCATCGCCTGTGTGGGCGGAGGCAGCAACGCCGCCGGCACCATCTATCATTATATGGACGACGACCGCGTGAAGATTGTCCTTGCCGAGGCGGGCGGCCATGGTGTCGACACCGACTATACCGCAGCCACCATCCATTGCGGCACTGAGGGCATCATCCACGGCGCACGCACCCTCGTGATGCAGAACGGGGACGGACAGATCAAGGAAGCTTTCACCATCTCCGCCGGACTCGACTATCCCGGCATCGGCCCGATGCACGCCAACATGGCGGAAGACGGACGCACCAAGGTGCTCGCCATCAACGACGATGAGGCTATCTATGCCGGCTATGAGCTGACCCGCATGGAGGGCATCATCCCCGCCATCGAGAGCGCCCATGCCGTGGCAGCCCTGAGCAAGGTGAAGTTCCGCCCCGAAGACGTGGTGGTGCTCACGGTCAGTGGCCGTGGCGACAAGGATGTGGAAACCTATCTGAAGAACAAGAAAATGGCGAGAGAATATGGCAACTTCTAAACTTTTCAACTATCACACCGTCACCCGCACGCTCCTGGCAGACCTCTATACACCGGTGGGCATCTACATGCACTTGCGCGACGTCTATCCCCAAAGCGTGCTGATGGAGAGTTCCGACTATCACGAGTCCAACAACTCCCGTTCGTTCATCTGTGTCAACCCCATGGGTAGCGTGGCTTTCAACCACGGGTTCGCCGACTGTGCCTATCCCGACGATTCCACCACCCACAAGGCCATCACCGACGACTATCCGAGCGAGAAGGCCATCAACGACTTCCTCCACAGCTATCATGTGGAGGGCGACAAGTCGCAGTTGGTCGGCATGTATGGCTACACCTCGTTCAATGCCGTGCGCTACTTTGAGCATATCGCCGTGAAGGACTCCACGGCAGAGAAGAACGATGCCCCCGACCTGCTCTACATGATGTTCCGGGACATCATCGAGTTTGACCACTTCAACAACACCATCACCATCATCGCCTTGGAGGCAGACGGTGAGCACGATGCCGAGGCACGCATCGATCGCCTGTTGATGCTCATCAACAAGCAGAATGTCAAGGCCTATCCCTTCCATCCTGTGGGCGACACCACGTCGACCCTGACCGATGAAGAGCACAAGGCGAATATCCGCAAGTGCATCAAGCACTGTCTGCGTGGCGACGTGTTCCAGATAGTCATCTCCCGCCGTTTCGTCCAGAAATATGAGGGCGACGACTTCAAGCTCTACCGCGCCTTGCGGAGCATCAACCCCAGTCCCTACCTCTTTTATATGGACTTTGGCGGTTTCCGCATCTTCGGTTCCTCTCCCGAGACCCACTGCCGCATCGAGGGCGACAAAGCCTATATCGACCCGATAGCCGGCACCACCAAGCGCACGGGCGACGCTGAGGCTGACCGCCGTGGCGCCGAGTTCCTGCGCAACGATCCGAAGGAGAATGCCGAGCACGTGATGCTGGTGGACTTGGCACGCAACGACCTCAGCCGCAACTGTCATGGCGTGAAGGTGGACTTCTACAAAGACCTGCAGTATTATAGCCATGTCATCCACCTCGTGAGCCGTGTGTCGGGCCATTTGGACGAGGGCGCCGACAAGATCAAGGCGTTCATCGACACCTTCCCTGCCGGCACGCTGAGCGGTGCGCCCAAGGTGAGGGCGATGCAGCTCATCAGCCAGTATGAGCCTCACAACCGCGGTGCCTATGGTGGCTGCATCGGCTACATCGGTCTGAACGGTGATCTCAACCAGGCCATCGTCATCCGCACCTTCATCAGCCGCAATGGCGAACTGTGGTTCCAGGCTGGCAGTGGCGTGGTGGCGAAGAGCAACGACGAATATGAGTTGCAGGAGGTGAACAGCAAACTCGGTGCCCTGCGCCGTGCCATCCTCCTGGCAGAAGACATGTAAAATCCCATCAAAAGCAAGAAACCATGAAAGTAGTAATCATAGACAACTACGACTCCTTCACCTACAACCTTGCCCATCTGGTCAAGGAGTTGGGTGCGGAGGTCACCGTATACCGCAACGACCAGTTCCGGATGGAGCAGCTCGACGCGTTCGACAAGATTATTCTGAGTCCCGGTCCCGGCATCCCCTCAGAGGCAGGCCAGTTGCTCGATGTCATCAAGACCTATGCCGGCAAGAAGCCGATGCTCGGCGTCTGCCTCGGCCACCAAGCCATCGGCGAGTTCTTTGGCGGCAGACTGACCAACCTGTCTGAAGTGTTCCACGGCGTGGCAACCGAGGGCACCCAGTTTGCCAACGACTATATCTTCGATGGTCTGCCCCGCCGCATCGTCATGGGCAGATACCACAGTTGGGTGGTCGACAAGGCAGGCTTCCCCGACTGTCTGGAGGTCACCGCCGAGAGCGACGAAGGACAGATCATGGCGCTCCGCCATCGTCAATACGACATCCACGGCATCCAGTTCCACCCCGAGAGCGTGCTCACCCCCGAAGGTCGCACCATGGTAGGCAATTTCTTGAAACATTAATGTTTTTGAACATTTCTTTTGCAGAAAGGAAAAAACTTCCTACCTTTGGTGGAAACAAACATGTGACTTATGAAGAAATACGCATTATTCCTCATGGCCCTTTTGTTGCCTGTGCTTGCCCAGGCACAAGTGGCTCGCACCTTGGCGGACATGTCGTCCGAGCAGGTGAACAAAGTTCTCAATGACTGTAAGAAAATTGTAGTCCATTGTTGGCGAACAGTAGAAAAAGGAGAAGATGTGCCAACGGACAAAATCCAGCAGGAGACCTTCACGCTCATCTATGACTATCCCCACAATTACGGATGTGATTTCTATGTGAAAGGAGAGAAGTATGCCTATTTCCTCAGCCGCCCCATGTACGCTCAAAAGAACTATAAGAATCACCAAGACTTCCGCATCTTGTCTTACACGTTTTTCTCAGACAGGGCCTCAAACATCTATCTCTCATTGTTCTTCACAGTCAAGGGAAATAGCGACGTTGTGCCTTCATTGGCATGGTATGTCAACAACAAGGCTCGTGAGAGTTATATGATAGGTTCTGTGGATTTCTACGACACCTCCGGAAAAGTGATAGTGGCGGCCTATGATCCCCAGTCCGCCAACGACATTGACACAGGCAATCCGCTGCAGTGTTTCGCAGAGCGCGCCTATCAGCGCTATAAATAAGCCAATCCTGTTCCGTCCCCAAACACCCTGTTTTGCAGAGTGTTTGGGGATTTCCATATTCCCCCGCAGGTTTCTTCACTCAGCTCTTTCCATAACCGATTGGGCACAATACATTATATTTGTATTACCTAACAGCAAAAAACAACAACTATGGAAAAGAACAAGAAAACGACAGAAACACTGGTCCGTTTCATGACCCATATCATTGACCGCTTGAGGGCGAACGGACAACACCAGACCATGCTCCATTATCGGGCGACACTCAACAGTTTCCTGCGGTTCACAGGACAACGAGACATCACCTTGACCACACTCGATGCCGACATCCTGCTGGCCTATGAGGCCTATCTCAGACACCAAGTGAAAGTGTGTCGCAACACCAGTTCCTTCTATCTCCGCATCCTCCGCTCCGTCTACAACCAGGCGGTGGCGCAAGGCCATGTCGTCCAGCAATATCCCTTCCGCCACGTCTATACCGGCATCGACAAGACACGCAAACGCGCCATCACGCTCCCCGACATCCGACGAATCAAGCATTGCAACCTCCGTCTGTCCCCCTCCCAAGAGTTGTCCCGCGACATGTTCCTGATGTCCTTCCTGCTGCGGGGCATGTCTTTCGTCGACATGGCGCATCTCCGCAAGGCCAACCTCCACGATGGCTATCTGCACTATGTCAGGAGCAAGACCGGACAACTGCTCAAGATCAAATGGCAGAAAGAGATGCAGGAAATCGTCGACAAATACTGCCATCTGACCGCCCCGACCGACTATCTCCTTCCCCTGCTCACCGAGAAGCCTGTCAACAAGTGGAGTAGGAGAGACGCGCCACCCGCCATCACCCACCAACACCTCTGTCACAATGCGGCTTCACGCTTGTCCTACCATCTGAAAATGCTCGGTGAGAAGACCGGTGTCTCGGGAAAACTTACCCTCTATGTCGCACGCCATACCTGGGCTACAGTGGCGCGCGATCATGGCATCCCCATTTCCGTCATCAGCGAGGCGCTGGGACACGATTCGGAGCACACCACCCAAATCTATCTGCGCTCCATCCGAACCGCGGAAGTCGACCAGGCCAATGCCGAAATCATCGCTGCCCTATAGTGCGAGACACTGGAGAGAACGAGCGTAAACGTTCCGCCGAAAAGAGAAAAAAGAGGAAAAGCAAAACTTTAACGTCTCCGATTCTCTTGTTATCATTAAAATTTTGTATATTTGCAACGATTTCTGTATCACTCGCCAAGTGGCACAGAAAACCGGAACTGTTTAGGGCAGGAATTTGTGAAAGAAAGAGGACGCTAACCATAAGCAATACGCCAAAGAATCTATTGCCGGCGATAGTGAATCTTACGCTTGCGAGTTCGGACAACTGACAGTTCCAGGGGTTGCAGATTATCGCGCTCTTGGATCAGGAGTACATCTGGGATTAGAGGTTTCTCTGACGAGAAATAGACTAACCAACCCTTTCTTGCCCCGTGTCATGAACCATCGTTTCACGACACGGGGGAATGAGAACTACACCCTAAACCGAAGCATCATTTTCGCCCATGACACCGCCAGGCAGCAACAGGCATTGGTACGCTTTCAAAGTGTTTTTTGGCAAAGGCCAACCCGTCAAGTCTTATTTCATCTCCCAGCGTCTGGACTATTTCTACGACGCCGTGAAACCCTATTGGGACAAGGAGGAGAAGCAATACAAGAAACTCGAGGTTCCCGTCATCCCCAATCTCATCCTCCTTCATTCCACGAGGCAGGAGGCGGAAGACGTCGAACGGCTGTTTCTCAACAAAATCATGCTCTACCGCCACCGGAATGCAGCCGACAAGCGGGTGCCATCCGAGATTTCCGAGCATGAAGTCCGGGTGTTCAAGATTGTCGCCACCTCCGGCATCGAGGGTCTCGACTTCTACGATGAATACAATCCCAACTTCGCCAAAGGCGACAAGTTCCGTGTCATCCAAGGCCCACTGAAAGGCGCCGAAGGCTACGTCGTCCGCATCAAGAAAGACCACAAACTCTACGTGAGCATCCAAGGTCTCTGCGCCGTAACCACCGGCTACATCCCCAAAGCCTTCCTTGAGAAGATAGAATAGTGCTTTCTCATGCCCTCTTTTGGGTGATGACGGCATCCGTTAAAGGCAGAATAGCCAAGGACAAATCATTGTTGCTTCTTCGCAGATACCAAGAAGAAATGTTAGAGGCATATCTTACAGAATCTGCAGATTTCGATGATCTGTTGCATTATTGCAATGTAATCTATAATGTCTTTCCCATAACTCTCCAAAAAGTATACAATCTTTCCACCGACAAGGCAGCACGCAAACTTGCAGCCATCTTCATCATAGCTGGTGGTTATGGTGGAGATATGCCAGAAGAACAAGCGGATGAGTTGCTGGATGACATAGATTTCTATTATAATAAAGTGAAATGTCGCAAGATTGAACAGCTCCTTCCAATGCTGGACAAAATGGTGGAAGAACAGCAACAGTCGTTACGAAGATAGCTGTAATATACAGAGGCGTATGCCCTAATTTGAGTACTTTCTTACGATGAAAAATTACGATTTCAGAATATTGAGTCCGTTTGAGTTCGAGTGCCTTTCCCGTGATTTGCTGTGCAAAAGAGACAATCTCGATTTCAGCAATTTTGCGGAGGGACGCGATGGTGGCATTGACTTGCGCGCCTCAATGGCAGCCAACAATACGGTCATCGCCCAAGCAAAACGCTACAAGTCATATCCGGAACTGAAGAACACACTTAAGGATGAAGTCGCGAAAGTAAAGAAGCTCAACCCTTCTCGCTATATCGTCACCACATCCGTCGACCTCACAGCCAAAAATATCGATGAAATCAAGCAAATGTTCGTCCCCTATATCAAAAGCGACAATGACGTCTTGGGGAAACAAGAACTCAACAAATTGCTTGGCAGATTCAGCGACATAGAATTGCAATACTATAAGCTATGGTTATCCAGCACCGATGTCCTCAACGCATTTCTCAAAAAGCGAATCTTCAAGAACTCCCAGTTCGAGATGGACGAAATCAAGCGCAACGTTCAGACCTATGTCATGAATCCGAGTTTCGACAAGGCCCGCAAGATTCTGTTGACACACAAGTATGTCATCATCTCCGGAGTGCCCGGCATCGGGAAGACCTCCTTAGCCCGAATGTTGGTTTATTTTCTGTTGTCAAAGGTGGGTGGCGGTTACGAACAGTTCTATTTCATAACCGACAAGTTGGATGACCTTGCCGATATGTTTGAGGAAGGCAAGAAACAGATATTCTTCTTCGATGACTTCCTTGGAAACACACAGTTCAAGCCCGCAGAAAACAATTTCGACGACAAACTCATCAGATTCATCCATGCCGTCCAACACTATCCAGACAAACTCTTCATTCTGTGCACGCGTGAATACATCCTCAACGACGCCAAGAAATACTATGCCCGATTGGAACAAAACAATCTGGAAATGGCGAAGTGCGTAGTCGACATGGGTGAATACTCTCGGTGGATCAAAGGTCAGATTCTGTACAACCACCTGGTTGCCTCGGACATGCGGGCAGACTATCTACACGCCATCGTTTCCGACAAGAACTACATGACCATCATCGACCACCCCAATTTCAATCCCCGCATCATCGAAACGTTCATCCGCCAATCCGTCAATGAGACCTGTAAGTCTGAAGACTATTTCCAAAAGATTAAGGGCTTTTTTGACAAGCCCGAAAGTGTCTGGCAGGCAGCCTACGAACAGCTCCCCATTGTCGCCCGCGAAATGTTGCAAGTCTTTGCCACGATGTCCCCGCCCATCATGTATGATGATTGGAAAACAGCCTATATACATTTCTACGGAATCGTTCACGCAGACAAGGACTATCTTGACGAGAAAGAATGGAACAACAATATCCGTCTGTTCGGCGATTGCTTCATCAAAATCCAGAATGGACCCAGAGGTCACTATGTGGACTATTTCAATCCCGGCGTCAAGGACTTCATCATCAACTACATCTCCCATGAGCCGACCATACAGGCACGCCTTCTGTCCGCTTCTTATTTCGTAGAACAGACATTCTCCATCTACACCGATGCCTCCCGTTCCTACGGAGAGATAAAACTCCCAGAGCCAATGGCGTCTGTAGTTATCCAGAGTTTCAACGCTTGCTGGAACGAGTACCATAGCTGCAAAACACTCCTGCTGCTTGCCACAAGTAGAGGCGACGAGGAATATTGCATTCCCTCTCTCAACTCCAAGATAGCCGCTCTCAATTCATTTATCAAAGCCTACCCCATGTTCTGCAAAAAACACGCAGGCTTTGTAGAGGACAAGATTGAAAACAGAATCCTCAAAGACGCCGACGTTTATTCCGTCTTGCTGTTGTTGGAGAAAATAGACATCTCCAAGCTGAAGATTGACAAAGACGAGATCTTCGACTATGTCAAAGACCATTTGTCCAATCTCTACCTATACGAGAAATTCATAAAGACCTTGGACACAATCTTTTCCAAGCACAAAGCCTATAAGGAGAGTCCGGAATTTCTTGAGAATCTGACAGACACGTTCCTTGAAGAAATAAACGCTGAAGAAGAAGGATACAGCAATCTTGACCCCTATGTTAAGATTTTCCAGTCCTCCCTGCCGACATGGGATGCCACGTCTGTAGAGGAAGCGATACAAGAGAAGAACGCCGCCTTTGACGATTACATCACCCAAACGGTCGACGACTATGAGTTTTACCATCCAGATGTTCCAGCCTCTGATGAAACCGCCCAAATCGACAACTTGTTTGCCACGTTACAAGCGTAATCAAGGTTAACCGAAGGCTTGATTTTGAGTAAGCACTCAAAGTAGGGCTTAATATAAAAATGTATACCTTCGCGCTGAACTAAAGGTCAAGAGACGCAAGGCGGCAGAGCGTAAGGTGGATGACTTGAAAGCGAAATTGAAGTTTGCCAATAAAAGTTATGATTCCGTCCCGACACCTACCATAGCATTATCACTACAGTGAAGATGCAAGGGAAGTCAGCGTGGAAATATCTTGGTAAGTTTTTTACTAAAATATTTAACGGATTAAGGGATTTTTCAACCTGCGACCGGATAAAATCAGATTGGCAATATGCCAACATTTTCGATAAGTGAGAACAATGAAAGCTCGCTTTCAAATTGTCGAGCGAAGAATTTTCGTGCCAGCGAATGCTAAGTCAAACTTGTTTGAACTATGCTGAGTGTAGCCGAAAATCACTTGTGGTAAAATGTATGTAATAGTTAATAAACAAGTGAAAATTATAACAACTCGATATGTAGGCACTTGTAAAAGTGCCTATACAAAGGGCTATGCCCTAATTTAATCGTATAAAAAAAAACAATACATATTATGTGTGGAATCGTAGGATATATCGGCCGAGCCGACGCCTATCCAGTCCTCATTGACGGACTGAAGAAACTGGAGTATCGAGGATACGACAGTGCCGGCGTGGCGCTGGTCAACAGCGAGAACAAACTCAATGTCTATAAGACCAAGGGAAAAGTGAGCAACCTGGAAGAAATGGTTGCCGACAAAGATTGCACGGGACATATCGGAATCGCCCACACCCGTTGGGCCACCCATGGAGAACCCTCCGCCATCAATGCCCACCCCCATGAAAGCATGAGTGGCGACCTCGCCTTGGTCCACAACGGCATCATCGAGAACTATCAGGTTCTCAAAGAACAACTCATCAGCAAAGGCTACCAGTTCAAGAGCAACACCGATACCGAGGTGCTCGTCCAACTGATAGACTATTACTATCAGCAGAACGGCAAGGACTTGGTGTCAGCCATATGCCAGGCGCTCAACGATGCCATCGGCGCATACGCCATCGCCGTCATCGAGCGAGGCAACCCAAGCCACATTGTTGCCGCCCGCCAATCCAGCCCATTGGTAGTCGGTGTCGGCAAGGACAACCAAGACTTCTATGTCGCCAGCGACGCCACCCCCATCGTGGAGCACACCGACAAGGTTGTCTATTTGGAAGACGGACAGATAGCCGACATACGTGTGGGCGAGGAACTGAACATCATCAATCTCGAGCACGCCTCTTGCAGCTATGACGTCAAGACAGTCGACTTGGATATTTCCAAGTTGAGCAAGGGCGGCTACGACCACTTCATGCTGAAAGAAATCTATGACCAGCCCAACTGCCTGAAAGATTGCATGAGTGGCCGTCTTTTTGCCGACAAGCAGCACCCCGAGAACAACCATATCGTCCTTTCCGCCCTCAATGACTACCACGACAGATTGGTCAACGCCACCCATATCATCATCGTTGCTTGCGGCACCAGTTGGCATGCCGGACTCATCGGCAAACAGCTCATCGAGAAGATGTGTCGCAAACGGGTGGAGGTGGCCTATGCCAGCGAGTTCCGCTATGGCGACCCAGTGATCGAACCCGAGGATGTGGTCATCGCCATCAGCCAAAGCGGCGAGACCGCCGACACCTTGGCAGCCATCAAGTTGGCGAAGGAAAAAGGCGCGCTGATTTTCGGCGTCGTGAATGCCGTCGGATCATCCATCGCCCGAGAGACCGACACCGGCATCTACATCCACGTAGGCCCCGAGATTGGCGTGGCAAGCACCAAAGCCTTTACCGGACAAGTCACCGTCCTCACCCTCTTGGCGCTTGCCTTGGGCCATGAACAGGGAACACTCAACGACGCCGACTATCACCAGATGATTGAGGAGCTGTCGGAGATTCCCGACAAGATGGAGAAAGTGCTGAGCCAGGCACCGATGATCAAGGACATCGCCCGCATGTTCACCTATGCCCACAACTTCCTCTATCTGGGCCGTGGCATGAACTACCCCGTAGCCCTGGAAGGAGCCTTGAAACTGAAGGAAATCAGCTACATCCATGCCGAGGGCTACCCCGCAGCCGAGATGAAGCACGGCCCCATCGCCCTTGTCGACCAGGACATGCCCATCGTCTTCCTTGCCACCCATCACCAGCTTTATGAAAAGATTATCTCAAACATGCAGGAGGTGAAGTCGAGAAACGGACGCATCCTCGCCGTGGTCACCGAGGGCGACAAGCAAGTCAAGGAAATAGCCGACAACATCATCGAAGTGCCCAGAACGCTGAATGCCGTGGTACCCCTGCTGAGTGTCGTCCCCCTGCAACTGCTCGCCTACTATGTGGCTGTGGACAAGGGACTGGACGTGGACATGCCAAGAAACTTGGCGAAGAGCGTGACCGTGGAATAAACAATTTATATAAATACAATAAGCGATGCAAAAGTTGGTAGTAATGGTTGGAGTGCAAGATGCAAACAATGTTGTTCAATTATTGGGTAGTTGTTTTGCTTTACCGAAAGCTGGATATTTTGTAACTTGCCGTCATGTTATTGGCGATATAATAGAACACTTAGTATTAGTATCGTCAATGGATTCTTCCAATATTAATGGTTATCAAGATACATCTATTAAACAATGCCGTGTTGTACAAGTTCAGACTATAGAAGATGTAAATCCTCTATGCGATTTGGTAATTTTGAAAGCTGATGTGGTTGTAAACGATTTGTGCCCGATAAGCAGTTTAGATAATGTTCAGGTTGGTGATGAAGTTGAGGTTATTGGGTATCCTCATTGTGTTAATGATTGGCAAATGCATATCCTAACAATTCAAAAAACTATGGTAGGAGCAAAAATACTTAGAGAGTCACAAGGTATAAAATATAAATATGCCATTTTAAATATACAGACACGACCAGGTCAATCCGGCTCTATGGTATTTAGTACACGTTTACAGAAAGTTATAGGAATACTTGTTGGTGGGTATGCACCTTCCAGTGGAATAAGTATTGGTGGAATTAATCCACAAGAATTAAATCAAACGTCATTTTGTTTAAGTTCACAATATATAACCGAAATGTTTGAGGAATAATGGAAATCGTAAAAGAAAGCCTTGATAAATGGTTGGAATCGCTAAAACCTTATCAAAGAGATGCAATAAAAATAATGTTGCAAAATAATGATGGTGATGAAGAAAAAATCGCTCAATTATGGTTGAATAGTAAAGGTCCGATAAACACTGTAACTTTTGGAGGAAACCCTTCTAATATTCCCAATAAAAACTATTTCCAATGTCTAAAAAGAGAGCTGAACAAATTTATTTGTGGAGATGAGTCTTATGAAACTGATAGAAAGCAAATATTAGGGGAAAATAATTGTATAAACATTGCATTTACAACCAGTATTGCATCAATACTGGCTCCTATTGTAGGAATGAGTGCAGCAATTCTTACTCCTGCAATTGTTCTTCTATTATACGTTATAGGAAAGATCTCAGTTAATGCTTATTGTGCGATGGTAAAGTAATCTAAAGAGTTGAAAAATAAAAGGAAATAAAATAATGAAGATATTTGTAAGCTTTGATTTTGACAATGATCGTCAATATAAGTACACTCTTAATATGTGGAATATTAATGATAATATTGATTTTGAATTTAATGATGGTTCAACGCAAGAGATACAATCTTGGAATATAGGTCGTATCAAAGCGGCCATTACTACAAAGATCAATCAGAGTGAAGCTATTTTGGTACTTATTGGTAAACATGCAGACACACTACATAAAGATAGTGCTTTAATTGGTTATCAAAATTGGCAGTATTTTGAAATAGCAAAAGCGCAAGCTGCAGGAAAAAAGATTATAGCAGTGAAACTTGACAAAGATAATAATTCTCCAAAACTTTTATATGGATGTGGCGTAACTTGGGCAATGTCTTTCTCTCTTGATTCAATAAAAAATGCTATTCATAAAGCAAAATATGGATGGTAACAATGGACAGAACAGATATATTATATGATCATTATAAGGATACCTTTGAACAACAAAAAAGATACTTAGTCAAGCGTGACCGCTTTACCACAATCCTTATGGTGCTTGCTATCCTATTAATTGGTCTTATTTTTGAACCAACTTATATTGGTGATAAATTGAATGCCGTAATTAGTGCTCATGTGGATAAGTTAGTATTTGATTTTCAGTTTATCAATACTGGTCTTATTATTGCATTCTTTTGGTTTTCCCTTCAATACTATTTGATTTTGTTACAGATCGAAAAGATGTACACTTATTTGGATGAGTGTGAATCAAGGCTCTCTTCTTCTCTTACATTCAATGTCAACCGTGAAGGAGCTTATTATTTAAAATCATATCCATGGTTAAAAGTACTTGCAAATCAATTCTTTGTTATTGGCATCCCTTTAGGTTTTATTGTATTGTCAATCTGTAAAGTTGTAAGCGAATGTCATTGGACATCAAAACTTTGTTTTGTGGATGTGATATTCTTGATACTAACAAGTATATTTTCTTTGTTATATATCTCTAGTAGAAAATGTTATGAGGAATATTTTGATAAAGAAAAATATCCAGATTTAGGTCTGTATACAAGACTGAAAAGATATTTTAAGAATTAGCTTAGTAAGCTTACTAAATGCCTAAACAATATCAAGACAAGTAAATGATAGTAACTATCATGAAGCATGCCCTTTTTCTACGAACATAATGAATGAGATGAAGAACCTTGATAGTTATTTTAGTAAAGATATTAATATATGATATGGCACAATCAGTAAAAGTTAATTATATACTTAATCTTATCAATACGGGAACACAGATGCTGTTTCCATTGATAACCTTTCCGTATGTTTGTAGAGTAATAGAGGCGGATGGAATAGGACAAGCGAACTTCTATAATTCCATCATTTCCTATATCTCGTTGTTCACATGCCTTGGCATTCCAATGTATGCCGTTAGGGAGATAGCGAGAGACAGAAATGATGTGGTAAAGATGAACCGAACAGCAACGGAGATATTGCTGCTGCATACCCTCCTGACGTTAGTGGGTTATATTGTGGTCGCAATTCTGTGCTTCACGGTACCACAGATACAAGCCAATGTTTCACTGTTCCTGGTTCTAAGCTTGACCATCTTCTTTACGGCAATAGGATGCGAATGGTTTTATCAAGGAATAGAAGACTTCAAATATATCACTATTCGAGGACTTATCGTCAAGACCATATCTGTCATATTGCTCTTTATATTTGTAAGAAGCAAATCTGACCTACTTTATTATGGTTGCTATATGGTCTTTGGAGTTTTGGGTGGTAATATCTTCAACTTCTTTCGGCTTCGCAAATATATTCATCGAGAGAATATTATCTTTTCAGAACTAAACATCAAGAGACATATAAAGCCTGTGTTGAAGGTATTTTCAATGACGGTAGTAACCAGTATATACCTTCAACTAAATACTGTTTTACTTGGTTTCATTAAAAATAATGCTGCAGTAGGATATTTTTCTTCCGCTTGTAAAATGATGCAAATGCTATTGGCTTTGTCTACAAGTCTAAATAGCGTAATAATGCCTCGGGCTTCACATCTATTAGCAGAAAATAAAATGGAAGAAATTAAAAGACTATTACAAAAATCCTATAATTTCTCATTTGCAGTTTCTCTACCAATTTCCGTTGGTTTAATTGTATGTGCCCCTAACATTATAATTGTATTATGCGGTGTAAATTTTTCCGATTCGATTTTAACTTCTCAAATTTTAGCACCGATTATATTTTTGGTCGCTATTTCTAGCTTTATTGGATTGCAAATTCTTTTCCCTAGAGGAAAGGTTAATCTAATACTTTATAGCTGTACAATAGGAGCTGTTATAGATATAATATTTAACATAATCCTCATTCCGGTTTTTTCTTTTAATGGAACAGCTTTAGCATATTTGTTGGCTGAATTATTGTCATTATTGTCTTTGTATATAATGGGGAAAAAATATATACCAATACATTTCTTCAAAAGAAACATATTGGTATATATATTAGCATCTATCGTTATGGGAATGATATTATCTTTTATGAATCTTTTTGAAATGCCAAACATTACTATACTTGGATGTCAATTGTTTGTTGGAGTGATAATTTATTTTATAGTATTGGCGATTTTTAAAGAACCAATTATTGGGGAAATACTAAATAGAATAAAGAAATAGTCTTATGTTTTTAATATCTATTATAATACCTCTTTATAATAAGGAGAGTTGTATAAAAAAATCGGTATTGTCTGTACTGAACCAGTCTTATAATAATTTTGAACTTATTGTTGTTGATGATGGTTCTACCGACAATAGCGCTAACATTGTCAAATCCATATATGATAAAAGAATTCGCTATCTATTAAAAGACAATGGCGGTCCGTCTTCGGCAAGAAATTTGGGAGTTAAAAAAGCATTAGGGCAATGGATCATTTTTTTAGATGCAGATGATCTTTTGCTCCCAGAAGCCTTAGATATATTTTGTCAGCTAATAAATGATCATCCTAAGATTAATTGCTTTTGTTCGAATTTTTTTATAAGGTCTAATGGGAAGAATAATCTTTTCACGCATTTCTACAAAATAGGTATAGTGAATGATGCATTCAAATTGTGGCTATTTCAAAGATTTATGCCTAGAGCAGGAGCGGCAATATTTAATATAAACACTTTGAAAAAATATCCTTACAATGAGAATTTACGTCGTTATGAAGATGCTGATGTATTGTTTAAAATGATGAAATATGAAAAATTCTATTGTACTTCTAAAGCAACGATGGTATATAATTGTGATAGCTTAGCTGCAAGTCATGCCAGAGAAGATATTGAAGAAGACTTCTTAGGGCATTTATATATTGCCAAAAATAAATGGGAAAGAGTTGTGATTTTAGAGTTATACCAACAGTGTAAAATAATTTATCCAATTCAGTGCAAGAGCCTGTATAATGATAAGGATTTTTATTGTCAGGCAGACATTTTTAGATATAGATATTCTAAGTTTGCCAATAATATTGTGGATTTTACAAATAGAATTATAAATAAAGTTTTAAATTTGTTATGTATAAAATATCCGCAGAACGTATAGCTTATAGAAAAGTCAAAGCGAAATTAATCAAATTTGTGAGTTTTATCTATAAGTACTTTCATTTTCATGGAAAGTTATTGTTCTCTTATAGTTCCTCTTTTTCCATAAAAGATACTTTTGAAGGGGCAAACATGTTAGGAAAGAATGTGATTTTTCATGGTCATTTGGGATATGGTAGTTATCTTGGTGACAATGTTGTGTTGGCCGGTGATATAGGACGTTTTACTTCTATAGCTCCTGATGTTATTAGCAATCCTGGTAAACATCCTTACAAGAGTCCCAATGTTGCAACCTCACCAATGTTTTATTCAAATTTAAAACAAAACGGATATAGTTTTACAAGTCAAAATTTGTTTGATGAATTTTCTAAACCAATTACAATAGGAAATGATTGTTGGATAGGTCAGCGTGCATTTTTAGCTGGTGGCATTAACATTGCAGATGGTGCTGTCATTTTGGGGGGCGCTTTTGTTGTTAAGGATGTTCCTCCATTTGCCATAGTAGGAGGTGTACCTGCAAAAATAATAGGCTATCGCTATGGTGAAGATACAATAAAATTTTTATTAAAAATCAAATGGTGGGATAAAAATCTTACTTGGTTAGAAGCCAATTGGAATTTGTTAAACGACATTAATAAATTAAAAGCGAAATTCCATGCTTATGATAGTGAATAATGTGTTTAGAATCTTTCGAAAATTATCCATTCTGTATTTGGAAAAAATCAGTAGTGTTTATAATAAGTGTCTTTTCCAATCTTATGTCACAACAGAGGGTAATCTTTCTATAATAGGTCGCTTTCATATTTATGTGTCTCGAACGGCAAAGATGAAGGTTGGTAAGAATTTTAAGTTAGTGTCTACTCACTTGATTAATCCTCTTTGTTCTCGTCCTTCAATCATTAATATTGGAGATGGTGCCATAGTCAACATTGGAAATTATGTGGGAATGTCTTCGCCAATAATTTGGATTAGAAAAAGTTTGACGATAGGAAATCATGTCAATTGTGGAGGTGCAGTCATGATAATGGATACTGATGCACATTCTTTAAATTATCTTGATAGAAGAGTTGGTGAGAAGGATATGAAAAATAGAGTGGATAGGGGTATTGTCATTGATGATGATGTACTTATTGGAATGAATGCCATTATATTGAAAGGTGTTCATATAGGTGCTCGTTCTATTATTGGTGCTGGCAGTGTGGTAACAAAAGACATACCTTGTGATTGTATTGCTGCCGGTAACCCTGCTCGCGTGATTAAACAACTGAATTAAAGTCATTCTGTAGCGAATAACATGATAGGATATTTTTTACTTTTAATAGCGTTGTTATTGTATATAAATCCGAAGTTTAGATATTGGTCATATTTCCTTTATCTTAGCTTTATGATGGGAACAGGTGGAGGCTTTGGATTATGGACAGATGATGTTATAGGGTCTAAAAATGGTGATTTAGCGGTTATTTATACATTTGTAATCAGTATGATAATGTTGTCTAAACATCAATATAAAATTCCAAAATGGAGTTTTATCATGCAGTATAAATGGTTTATTATATTTTTATGTGCAAGTGTATTGTTCTCCTTTTTATATTACCAATTTTCGCCATTTCAAATATTACAGGGAGGACGCAGTTTTTTGCTGATATTTGCATTCCCGATATTAGTGAATGTTAGGCAAAAAGACTTTGAAAAGTTGCTGCAGTTACTTATAAAAGTCTGTGTGCTGACAAGTGCCCTTTACGTCTTGCAAATTATTTCTAGACATGCAATTATGCCTTATGGTGCATTCGAGTCTGATCCTACAACAGGACTGCCAAGATTTTATAATTCACCGGCCAATTTGGATATATTCTTGGCGCTTACATTCCTGAAGCCAGAATTGTTTAAAGGTAAAATCAATTATTATCGCATTTTGTTCTTTGCAGCATTAATATGTACATTAGGACGAACGCAGATAACAACTACTTTATTGTTGATATTTATCTCGCTTTTCTTTGATGGTAAGTTGAAGAAGATAGGTAAGTATTTAATGGTTATTGGATTGATGATTCTTCCTTT
>JBNMIE010000030.1:0-22396 GCA_050873125.1 Prevotella sp. | reverse complement strand
TGTCCGATAAAATGTGTACCTTTGTCCATAGTTACTGGATTTTTTTTTAGCAACAACAAAGGTAACTAAAAGGGCTGAATTCCAAGCGAGGAATCCAGCCCTAATTTTTTAGCATAAAAAAGTTTTAGCGGACAGCAATAGAATAATTACAGGATTTAAATGGGGCGATACTGAAGCTGAAAGAAACAAAAGAAAGAAATGGGTTCGATTACTCTGTAGATCAATCAATCGGGGAAATTATATAACTTTATTGGGATGTTTGTTCTCAATTGTGTTAGGAAGTGATATCGGATATATTTGTTTCTTGTCATTTTCCATTTTCATTACCTTTCCTATTATCGTAAAGTTGTTGTTGTCCACTAAAACTAAGAAACAGTAGTAATCGGTTGATTTATAACGAGATATTTCCGAAACAGCGGTTTCCGAAACGGCGGTTTCGGAAACAAAGATAATAAAATGTATTGGGAAAATATATGAGGGCTGCCACTTGCGGTGACAGCCCTCTAACGTTAGTATGTTATGAAAAATTTGAGAGAATAGAAACTTCACAGTTTCTGTCGTGTTGTTTTACTAAACATGATTTATAGAGAAAGCATAGAAATTTGTCTTATTTGAGGATTGTGGCGGTTGGCTGAGTCAGCTTCTGCAAGGTCGTGTCGGTCTTCACCGAGTCGTTCATTGCCACAGACAGTCCCTTGACCATCTTGTGTGAGCTTGACACTTCTGATGCCGGTTGATCCTCGCTGTCGAATGCCACCTGTGCGGCATTGCCAAGCGTGAGGAATATGGCCACAACGGCTGCAGCCTTGAACAGCGGAGCCAAACGGTGGGTCATGGTGACCACACGGGCTTTGACATGTGCAGGTTCGTCAATCATCTCCATGATCTTCTGGTCGAAGTCATCACCCAAAACCATCTCCTTCTTCTCGTTTTGCTCATAAGCGAACAAATCGCGGAAGGGAAGCAGATCGGCGGGCACGTCTTTTTGGCTGAAGAACGCACGCAGAATCTCCTCTTCTTCAAGAGAAGTCTCGCACTTCCAATAGCGCTCCAAGAGTTGTTCGATGTACTTATAATCCATATTGGTCATATTTAATGTATTGTTGTTTAATCGCCTGGCGAGCTCGGAAGATGCTTACTTTCACCTGTTCTTCGCTGATGTCAAGGATAGCTGCAATCTCTTTATAAGGCTTGCCCTCAATATCTCTCAGTTGCATGCAACTGCGTTGCTTCTCAGGCAAGGAGTCAATGAGTCGTCTGATCAGGGCGAGACGGTCACGCTGTTGTGTGGTCTCGTAAGGATTGAAAGTAGCGGCGGGCTCAAAAGTTCCGATGTCGTCGAGCGACTCGTTGTCGTTGCCCTTGCGCTTAATCCTGTCGAGCGAGAGGTTTCGGCAGATGGTAGTGCTGAAAGCCTCGATGGATTCTATTTCCGACCATCGCTCTCGCTGGTTCCAAACCTTTACCAGTGTGTCCTGCACGACATCCTCGGCTTCCTCTCTGCTGAGCGTGATGCGAAGCGCAAGTCTGAAGAGCATGTCTTTCAGTGGCAGAATGTCATTGCGGAAACTGATAGTCTTCTTCATTGTCTCTGTTTAGTTGACGAATGGATACACCGAAAGTTACGAAACTCCTCGATGTTTAACGTCGTTTAACGTTTTCTTCTTTATTCTCTATAAGTATGTTTGTATGGATTTCACCGGATGAAGGTGCCATGCTGTCCGTCGATGGCGTCCGCCTTGGTGATGATCACCTGCTTCACGCCGGCGTCGATGGCTGCCAGGGCATTTTCTATTTTGGGAATCATGCCACCTGCCACGGTGCCGTCTGCCACATAGCGGTCGAAATCTTCCCGGGTGATTTGCGGGATGACGCTGTTGTCATCGTCGGGATTGCTCAGCACACCGGGCTTCTCGAAGGCATAGATGAGGGTCACGTCGTAGAAAGGCGACAGAGCCTTGGCTGTGGTGGAGGCGATGGTGTCGGCATTGGTGTTGAGCATGTTGCCTTTGCCATCATGGGTGAGGGGAGCCATCACGGGGACCACACCTGTCTCGATGAGCCGGGAAAGCTGCTCACCATTGGCGCCGTCCACATCGCCCACAAAACCATAGTCCACATCCTTTACGGGGCGTTTGTGGGCTTGGATGACATTCATGTCGGCACCGGTCAGACCGAGGGCGTTCACACCTTGAGCCTGCAGTTTCGCCACCAAATTCTTGTTAACCAATCCGCCATAGACCATGGTCACCACCTGCAACATCTTCTCGTCGGTGATGCGGCGGCCGTTGACCATCTGGCTCTCAATACCCAGTAGGGCAGCTATTTTGGTGGCGCTTCTTCCACCACCATGCACAAGCACTTTCCTGCCGTCGATGGCGGAGAAGTCCTTGATCAGACGGGCCAACTTGTCGGAGTCCTCGACAACGGCGCCGCCCACTTTCACAACTGTAATTCTCTCTTTCATTTTCATGATGCTTTTATTCAAGATATGTATATCCATAGAGGCCTGAACGGTAGTTGGACAGGAATTCCTTTCCTTCCTCGATGGAGATTTTCCCTTCTTTCACACTCTTGGTCACCCAGATTTCCAACTGCCGGACAAGTTTCTTGGGGTTATATTGCACATAGTCGAGCACTTCCTCTACAGTCTCTCCGTCAATGATTTGGTCGATGTGGTAGCCACCGTCCTTGACACTGATATGCACGGCATTGGTGTCGCCGAAGAGATTGTGCATGTCGCCAAGGATTTCTTGGTAGGCACCCACCAGAAACACACCGAGATAATATGGCTCGTTCTTGCGGAGTGGATGTACAGGCAGGATGTGTGAGATGTGCTGGTTGGTCACGAAGTTGGCTATCTTTCCGTCACTGTCGCAAGTGATGTCCTGGATGGTGGCGGTGCGGGTAGGCCGTTCGTTGAGCCGCTGGATGGGCATGATGGGGAAGAGCTGGTCGATGGCCCAAGAGTCGGGCAGGGACTGGAAGAGCGAGAAATTGCAGAAATATTTATCTGCCAGGAGCTTGTCCAGTCCGCGCAGCTCGTCCGGTGTGTGCTTCAGATTCTTGGCGAGTGTGTTCACTTCGCGGCAAATGCTCCAATACATGCTCTCTATCTCCGCACGGGTCTGCAGGTCGACCATGCCATGGTTGAACAGGTCGAGTGCCTCCTCGCGGATTTGCTCGGCATCGTGCCAGTCCTCCATCATGGTGCGCTGGTTGAGGTTGTCCCATATTTCATAGAGGTCTTTCACCAGTTTGTGGGAGTCGGGAGCCGGTTCGAAGTCTTCGGGCATTTCTGGCTGCGAGGCGGTCTCGAGCACATCGATGACGAGCACCGAATGGTGGGCAGAGAGCGAGCGTCCGCTCTCGGTGATGAGGTTGGGGTGGGGAATGTTGTTGTGGTCGGCGGCATCCACAAAGGTGTAGATACAGTCGTTCACATATTCTTGGATGGAATAGTTGACCGAGCTTTCGCTGCTGCTTGAGCGTGTGCCGTCATAGTCGACGCCCAGTCCGCCACCACAGTCGACGAAGTCGACATTGTAGCCCATCTTGTGGAGCTGGATATAGAATTGGGCAGCCTCTCTGAGCGCCACTTGGATGCGGCGGATTTTGGTGATTTGGCTACCAATATGGAAATGGATGAGCCGCACGCAGTCGTGCAGTCCCTTGTCGTCGAGAATCTTGAGCGCCTTGAGCAGTTCGCTACTGGTAAGGCCGAACTTGCTGGCATCGCCACCACTCTCTTCCCATTTGCCCGATCCCGAAGAGGCGAGCTTGATGCGGATGCCGATGTTCGGCTTTACGCCGAGCTTCTTGGCAGCTTTGGCGATGATGTCGATCTCGTTGAGTTTCTCCACGACGATGAAGATGCGCTTGCCCATCTTTTGGGCGAGCAGAGCCAGTTCGATATAGCTTTGGTCCTTGTAACCGTTGCAGATGATGAGCGAGTCGCTTTGGCACTGCACGGCGATGACGGCGTGAAGTTCGGGCTTGGAGCCTGCCTCTAGTCCAAGGTTGAATTTCCTTCCGTGGCTGATGATTTCCTCCACGACAGGTTGCATCTGGTTCACCTTAATGGGATAGATGACAAAGTTCTCAGCCTTGTAGTTATACTCTTTGGCGGCTTTTTGGAAACAACTGGCGGTTTTCTCGATACGGTTGTCGAGGATATCGGGAAAGCGCAGCAACACAGGAGGAGTGACATCGCGGAGCGACAGTTCGTCCATAATGTCACGCAAGTCTATCTGAGTGTTGTCTTTACAGGGCGTGACATAGACATCGCCTTTGTCGTTGACACTAAAATACGATGTGCCCCAGCCATTGATGTTGTAGAGCTCTTTCGAGTCTTCAATCGTCCATTTCTTCATTTCTAAGCTTGTAAGTTATTTCGGTGGTTTGATGTTCAACAAATCTATTACGCCCTTCACCGACATGTGAATCTTGTCATAGTTGTCCATCAGGTTCACGTCAAGCGTGTGCTTGGCCTTGGCGTAATAGGGTTCTCTCTTTTCCAGTTGTTCCCGGATGAAGACCTTCACTTCTTCCGGTGTCTTGTTGAGCAGGAGCGGTCTGACGGTCTTGCCCATCTTGAGGTGGTCGTAGAGCACCTCGGGAGTGGCTTTAAGATAGATGGTCTCGCCCTGCTGGTTCATATATTCCATGTTGTCGAAGAAACATGGCGTGCCGCCACCGCAACTGACGATGACGTTTTCAAATTCGGCCACTTCGTGGAGCATGTTGTGCTCGATTTGGCGGAAGCCTTCCTCACCCGACTCCTCGAAAATCTGGGCGACGGTCTTGTGCATGCGGCTTTCGATATACCAGTCCAAATCATAGAACTGTAGGCCGAGCTCTTTTGACAGAGCCTTGCCTACAGTTGTCTTTCCCGCTCCCATATAGCCTATGAGAATGATTCTTTTCATTTCTTCTTTTGTGGAGTGTTTACGATTTCCATACACTGCTCGAAGGAGAGCTCCGCAGCCTTGTCGTGCAGCGCCTTCGGCATGCGGTAGTTCTTGCCGTCATAGGCGATGTATGGGCCATACCGTCCGTTGAGCACCTCGAGTTTGCTGTCCTCATCGAAGGTCTTGATGTGGCGTTGCTTCTCCTGTTCGCGCTTTTTCTCAATCAGCTCGATGGCGGTGTCGAGTGTCACGGTGAGAGGGTCTTCACCCTTTGGCAGCGACACATATTTTTTGTCGTGCATCACATAGGGACCGAAGCGTCCGGCGCCGATGACCACCTTCTTGCCTTCATATTCGCCGACCTCGCGGGGCAACTTGAACAGTTCCAAAGCCTCGTCGAGGGTGATGGTCTCGATGCTCTTGTCTGCCGGCATCTGCGAGAAGCGTGGCTTCTCCTTGTCCTCGGCTGTGCCTATCTGCACCACGGGGCCGAACCGTCCAATCTTGACAAACACCGGTTTGCCGCTCTTGGGGTCGATGCCCAGTTCCCGTTCTCCAGCCTTGTGCTCAGAGCGGGCGTTCATGGTCTTCTCCACTTCCGGCTCGAAGTCCTTGTAGAAAGCCTTGAGCATCTTGGTCCATTCGGTCTTGCCTTCGGCAATCTTATCGAATTTCTCCTCCACCTTGGCAGTGAAGTTGTAGTCCATGATGCCGGGGAAGTTTTCCATCAGGAAATCGTTGACCACGATGCCGATGTCGGTGGGCAGCAGTTTACCCTTGTCGCTGCCTGCCATTTCGGTCTTGGTCTTGGTGGTCAGTTGGATGCCCTTGAGGGTGTCGATGGTATATTCACGTTCCACACCACTCTTGTCACCCTTGTGCACATATTCACGCTGCTGGATGGTGCTGATGGTTGGAGCGTAGGTGGAAGGACGGCCGATGCCCAACTCCTCGAGTTTGTGGACGAGGCTGGCCTCGGTATAGCGTGATGGGCCTTGGCTGTAGCGTTGGGTGGCGGTAATCTCGCGGCGTTCCAGCGTGTCGCCCTCCTTCATGGCGGGCAGCATGTGGCCATAGTCCTCCTGCTGTTCGTTCTCGTCATCGCTCGACTCGCGGTAAACCTTGATGAAACCGTCGAACGACACCACCTCGCCATTGGCGACGAATTGCTCGTCGGCTGTGCTCACATTGATAGTGACGGTTGTCTTCTCGATTTGAGCGTCAGCCATCTGTGAGGCGAGCGTGCGTTTCCAAATCAGTTCGTAGAGTCGGTTTTCCTGTGGTGTGCCGTCAATCTTCTGCTTGGTCATGTCTGTAGGACGGATAGCCTCGTGGGCCTCCTGTGCACCCTTGGAATGGGTGGTGTAGTTGCGGGGCTTGCTGTATTCCGCGCCATACACATTGACAATCTCCTCCTTGCTGGCATCGATGCAGAGTTTGGAGAGGTTCACAGAGTCAGTACGCATATAAGTGATACGTCCGTTCTCATACAGATGCTGTGCCACCATCATGGTCTGCGACACGGTGAAGCCGAGTTTGCGGGCTGCCTCCTGCTGCAGGGTTGAGGTGGTGAATGGAGGTGCCGGTGTGCGCTTCAGCGGTTTCTTGCTGACAGCGGATATGGTGAAAGTGGCATCCTTGCACTTCTCGAGGAAGGCGAGAGCCTCTTCATGAGTCTTGAATCTTGTGCCCAGTTCGGCTTTCACTTCAGAAGCGTTGCCATTCTCGCCGATGAGGGCAAAGATGGCGTTCACCCGGAAGAAAGGCTCGCTCTTGAAATTCTGTATTTCCCGTTCCCGCTCCACGATGAGTCTCACGGCAACACTTTGCACACGGCCGGCGGAGAGGGCTGGTTTCACCTTGCGCCAAAGGATGGGGGAGAGCTTGAATCCCACCAAGCGGTCGAGCACACGGCGGGCCTGCTGTGCATCCACGAGATTCATGTCCAGATGGCGAGGAGTCTCGATGGCACGCATGATGGCGGGCTTTGTGATTTCGTGGAAAACAATACGGCTTGTCTTCTCCTCGTCAAGACCGAGCACTTCGCAAAGGTGCCATGAGATGGCTTCTCCCTCGCGGTCCTCATCGGACGCCAACCAAATCTTCTTGGCTGCCTTCGCGTTTTTCTTCAAGTCTGCCACCACGGCTGCTTTCTCCTTGGGAATCTCGTAGTCGGGCTGGAGGGTCTTCAAATCTATGCTGAGTTCTTTTTTCTTGAGGTCGCGGATATGGCCATACGACGACATCACCTTGTAGTCGCTGCCTAAGAATTTCTCGATGGTCTTGGCCTTGGCGGGGCTCTCGACAATAACTAAATTTTCTTGCATAATTTTATATATACGTACTAATGTGGGCGCAAAAGTAAGAAAAAGTTTTGCGTCCACATTATTATATAAGTGAAATTTCTGATTTTTTAAGTTTTCGTGTTTGTGCCGATGGCGGTCGAAGTCTATTTGTTCTCCTTCAGTTCGCGGTATTTGTAGAGTCCCTGTCGCACAGAGCGGAGGCCGAACTGCTCGATGGGCAGTTTGTCGGGAGCTATCCACATGCATTCCGACGCGTCGTCGGCAGCCTTCAGGTCTTCCAGGTTGTCCACGGTGCAGTCGTAGAACAAGTCAAGGGTGTGGATGTTGATGCCCGAATAAAGATAGATGTTGGGCTGGCTGAAAATATATTTCTTGCTGACAACGTGAAGTCCGGTCTCCTCCAACACCTCTCTGGCGATACTCTCTTCGGCGGTCTCCCCGGTGTCGCAGAATCCGCCCGGCAAGTCGAGTGTGCCCTTGGCAGGCTCGTTCTTGCGCCGTTCCACCAGCAGTTCTCCTTTCTCGTTACGTATGAATGCCACGACGGCAGCGCTTGGATTCATGAAATATTCGAATCCACAATTCTCACACTGCTTGCTTTTTTCGCTTTTAATCTCGAAATGAGAACTGCCGCACACGGGACAGTATCTGAATTTATCCAAAATATGCATCTTCCTAAAATGTTTCAGTCTGCGAGGTTTAAAAATGTTTATGTGGGGCATACATTTCTTAAACGTGCTGCAATATTACGAAAAAATCGCTACCTTTGCAAGAGAAACATTAAAAAAGTAATAAATCAATGAAAAAGAATCGTATCTTCTTTACCTTCTGTATGCTGGCATTCTGCATGCTGGCATCAGCGCAAAAGCCGCTTGTGCTCAACCTTTGGCCCAATGGGGCTCCCAACGACAATGGCAATCCGAAAGACACGGCGAAGGTGTGGGTCTACCTGCCCAATGCCAAGAAGGCCACTGGACGGTGTGTGGTCATCTGTCCTGGCGGTGGCTACAGTCATCTTGCCATGGATCATGAGGGAAAGGACTGGGCGCCTTTCTTCAACAACATGGGCATTGCCGCCGTGGTGCTGAAATACCGCATGCCGAAAGGCAACCACGAGGTGCCGGTGTCTGATGCCGAGGAGGCGATGAAACTGGTGCGCCGCAACGCTTCGGCATGGCATGTCAACGCCAACGATGTGGGCATCATGGGCTCGTCGGCTGGCGGACATCTCGCTTCCACCCTTGCCACCCATTCCACAAAAGACGCCAAACCGGATTTCCAAATTCTGTTCTATCCGGTCATCTCGATGATGCCGGGCTTCGGCCATCAAGGCTCTCTTGACAACTTCCTGGGCAAGGACAGCAAGAAGAAAGACCAGAAGGACTATAGCAACGACATGCAGGTGACACGTTCCACTCCGCGTGCCTTCATCGCTCTGAGCGACGACGACCATGCAGTGCCCCCTGCCAACGGTGCCAACTATTATCTTGAGCTGTATCGCCACGATGTGCCGGCTTCTCTCCATGTCTATCCTTCAGGAGGTCACGGTTGGGGATCCCGCAACAGTTTCATGTATCACAACGAGATGGAACTGGAACTCCGCGCTTGGTTGCGCAGCTTCTGACAATCTCCGCATTCCACGGAATGCCCAATAACGGCAACGCCCGCAAACTCAAAAGAAGAGTCTGCGGGCGTTGTTTTGTATAGTGTTTTAGTGGTATTACAACAGATTGGCGATAGCTTCGTCGAGATTCTTGATCTGGCTGTCGCGGGCCTTCAGCGTGTTGGTCCGGTCGATCAAGTAGTAGGCCGGCAACTGCTGCACGTTGTAGAGGCGCAGGTTCTGCGAGTTCACGCCGTTGGCATCACGCACATTGATCCAAGGGAGAGCGGCGGTCTGCTCTTTCCAGAAATGTTCGTCGGGGTCGAGAGACACCATATAGATTTCGAAGCCCTGTGCATGATATTTGTTATAAAGACTGCGGAGACGCATGATTTGCTCGGTGCTGTGGTCGGAAGCGAAGACATGGAACATCAGCATCACGACCTTGCCGTTGAGGTCGGACAGACGGCGGGTGACACCCCGGTTGTCTTGCAGGGCGATGTCGATGATGCCGGTCTGCTGCACCTTGCTGGCCTCAATCTGCAATCCTCGCTGCTCGTTTTCCACAATGCGCACGGTTCTCATGCCCTCAATGGCGATGTTGTGCAGGTTCTTGCCTCGCTCGGAATTGGGATAATAAGTGTCCCAACTTGTGGCCACGGCAGCAAACATCTTGATGTCGTCCTTGTTCTGACGGGGATTGAACAGCAGACGGTTGCCGATGGCCTGGAAAAGGGCGAAATAGGAAGACGCCTTGGCAGGATTCTTGATGATATAGTTGAGCTTCACATCCTGCTTGTAGCGGTTGATCATGCCCTCGATGCTGTCGTTGGCCTGCTGCTCGGTGAGATAGTTGTTGTTGGCCACGGCGATGACACGTGCCTGGAGATCCATCTGCTTCAGGGCAAGCTCCTTGATTTTGCTGCACTCTTCAGAACCCGTCACCTCGTATTGTGACGCCATGTTCGGATAAGTGGCTTTCACTGAGATATTCTCTGTCGAGTCTACAGCGATGTTGATGATTTGTCCTGCAATGCGAAGACGGTAGAACTCAGGACTTTGTGGCGCTTCCTGACTGAAATCGAAACTTCCGTCCGACCCCAGTTTCACAGAGTCGACCGTGACCGGGCCGTCCAGACTCATGTTCTCGAAATAGAGCACGGAGTCTTTGGCATTGGCGATTTCTCCACTGACGTGGAACTTCTTTCCCGTACAGGAAGTGATGGCAATGGCTGCCAAGGTGAGCGCCGCAAAGGCGAGCACTCTTGATATATTCCTCTTCATATCTTTTTGTTCAATTTGGTTGCAAAAGTAATGGAAATAGCGCAAACGGCAAAATTTTTGTCTCTATAAAGTCGGCGCCAATCATAAAAAAGAATAATAAATGAATCTTTCTGCTTGAGTTACACTTTATTTCGCTATCTTTGTGCGATTTTTATAAAGATGTTAGAAAAACAATAAGTTTTTATTTAGATGAACGTAATTACTAAGACCATTCAATTGCCTGATGGAAGAACCATCAGCATTGAAACCGGGAAAGTTGCAAAACAGTGCGACGGCTCTGTAGTGCTCCGTATGGGCAACACCGTCCTTCTTGCAACTGTTTGTGCAGCAAAGGATGCAGTTCCCGGAACAGATTTCATGCCTTTGCAGGTTGATTACCGCGAGCAGTACTCTGCTGCAGGCCGTTTTCCTGGAGGCTTCACCAAGCGTGAAGGCAAGGCAAGCGACAACGAGATTCTCACATCTCGTCTTGTAGACCGCGTGCTTCGCCCTCTTTTCCCCTCAAACTACCATGCAGAGGTGTTCGTGAACATCATGCTTCTTTCAGCTGATGGTGTTGACCAGCCCGATGCTTTGGCAGGATTCGCAGCTTCAGCCGCAATGGCTTGTTCAGATATTCCATTCGAGTGCCCCATCTCAGAGGTTCGTGTGGCCCGCATTAATGGCGAATATGTCGTAGATCCGACATTCGAACAGATGAAGGATGCCGACATGGACATTATGGTGGGTGCCACAAAGGACAATATCATGATGGTGGAAGGCGAGATGAAGGAAGTGCAGGAGCAGGACCTCATCCAGGCCCTCAAGGTGGCTGCCGATGCCATCAAGCCTATGTGCGACCTTCAGGCAGAACTCTCCAAGGAGCTTGGCACTGATGTGAAGCGTGAATATTGCCACGAGGAGAACGACGAGGAACTCCGTGAGCAGGTGAAGAAGGAAACTTACGACAAGTGCTACGCCATCGCTCAGGCTGGCGACCACGACAAGAAGAGCCGTGAGGAAGCTTTCGACAAGATCAAGGCCGACTTCGAGGAGGCTTACGATGCCGCTCATACAGACCTCTCTGAGGAAGAGCTCGAGGCTAAGCACGCCATGGTAGACCGCTACTATTCCGACGTGATGCGCGACTCTATGCGCCGTTGCATCCTTGACGAAGGCAAGCGTCTCGACGGCCGTAAGACCGACGAGATTCGTCCTATCTGGTGCGAGGTAAGCCCACTGCCAATGCCTCACGGATCGGCTATCTTCCAGCGTGGCGAGACCATGAGTCTCTCTACTTGTACTCTCGGTACAAAGCTCGACGAGAAGATGATCGACGATGTGCTCAACAAGAGCTATCAGAGATTCTTGCTCCACTATAACTTCCCTCCATTCTGTACAGGTGAGGCCAAGGCGCAGCGCGGTGTAGGCCGTCGTGAGATTGGTCACGGTCACTTGGCATGGCGCGGATTGAAGGGCCAGATTCCTGAGGATTATCCTTACACAGTTCGTCTGGTGAGCCAGATTCTCGAGTCCAACGGTTCTTCTTCCATGGCAACAGTTTGTGCCGGCACATTGGCATTGATGGATGCCGGTGTTCCGATGAAGAAGCCTGTATCAGGTATCGCCATGGGTCTGATCAAGAACCCAGGTGAAGAGAAATATGCTGTGCTGAGTGATATTCTCGGTGACGAGGACCACTTGGGCGACATGGACTTCAAGACCACCGGTACACGTGACGGTCTTACCGCCACTCAGATGGATATCAAGTGCGACGGTCTGAGCTTCGAGATTCTCGAGAAGGCCCTCATGCAGGCCAAGGCCGGTCGTGAGCACATCCTCGGCAAGATGCTCGAGACATTGCCAGAGCCACGTCCAGAGCTGAAGCCTCAGGTTCCACGCATCGTTCAGATTGAGATTCCTAAGGAGTTCATCGGTGCCGTTATCGGTCCTGGTGGAAAGATTATCCAGCAGATGCAGGAAGACACAGGTGCTACCATCACCATCGACGAGGTGGATGGCGTAGGCAAGGTACAGGTGAGCGCACCAAACAAGGACAGCATTGACGCAGCTCTTGGCAAGATCAAGGCTATCGTGGCTGTTCCTGAGGTTGGTGAGGTCTACGAGGGTACTGTCCGCAGCATCATGCCTTATGGCTGCTTCGTAGAGATCCTCCCGGGCAAGGACGGTCTGCTCCACATCTCGGAGATTGACTGGAAGCGTTTGGAGACTGTTGAGGAAGCTGGCATCAAGGAAGGTGACAAGATCAAGGTGAAACTTCTTGAGATTGATCCTAAGACTGGCAAGTATAAGCTCTCTCGCCGTGTGCTTCTTCCCAAACCAGAAGGATATGTAGAGCGTGAGCGTCGTCCTCGCCCAGAGCGTGGCGAGCGCCGTCCTCGTCCGGAGCGTGGTGAGCGTCGTCCTCGTCCAGAGCGTGGTGAACAGCGTCGTTTCGAGCATCACAACAACAATGCCGAATACCATGATCCAATGGCAGAGCATGAGCCAAAGGATTTCGACGACTCTCTCGACCACAACAACGACATTGATTAATCAATAGGTTCTCTTAGCAGAACTTGACACAATAAAACGGGCTTGCATTGCATGATGCAAGCCCGATTTTTTTCGTTATGCTTGGCATATACCTTATATATAATATTGTTTGCTCTACATCTGTCATTTTGCCACCTTTTTTTATAACCATTTTATACTCAGACTGTTGAGGGTTGCAGATGGCCAGTGGCAAACAGAACATCTGTCACCAGACTGTTTGATATCAATCTTAAGGCAAATGGTTCAACATCGTGATCAGGGTTTGAACTTTTTGTTCAAGGCGGTGGAACATTTTGTTCAGATCCGAGGAAGAATCTGAACCACAATGGGGAAAACTTGTTAAGGGCGGGAGGTGGCAAATGGTGATGGGTGGTGACAGATGCGGAAAATATCTGCCACCCGTAATATGTTGATAGACAACGATATAGAGCGAAGGCGGCAAATGTTGCAGATTTTGGACGAAAAATCATTTCATATAGCACGAAATCACCACCAGGTTGTGTGATTTCCTACAATCCTTGTTACGAAGACTGTATTTGTTTTGTCATTTGATATGCACTCCATTGTAACACTACTGAAAAACAACGGTTGTACCTTTGCCCCAGATTTTAGTACAACAAATTGTTATTTAGGATGAAAGTAAGCAAACAAGCATTGTTTATGCTTCTATTGGCGGGCGGTACGTGTCAATTTTTGCCCGCAGTCGCAACCAAGACCAACGTCTTGGAAACAGTAACCGACGTGATGCAAGTCAACGGCAGAGTGGTTGACGAGAAGGGCGAAGCCGTCATTGGCGCAACCGTTGCCGTGGACGGAACCAATCTCAAGGCCATTACCGATGTTGAGGGCAATTTCTCTCTGTCGAACGTGAAGCGTGGAGCCATGGTGTCCGTGTCTTACATCGGTTATGAGAAAGCTTTTGTGAAAGCTGGCAAGGACATGAACGTGGCCCTGAAAGATGACAACCGGCAACTCAACGAAGTGGTTGTGGTGGGCTATGGACACATGCAGCGCAAAGACATCACCTCTTCTATTACTACAGTCAGTGCTTCAGACCTCAACAAGGGTGTCTACACCACACCGGCAGAAATGCTTCAAGGCAAGGTGCCGGGTCTGACCATTACCACCAGCAGCAACCCCAATGAACCCAACTCTTCCGTCATCCTCCGTGGAGCTTCCACCCTGCGAGAGGGCGACGCCATGCAACCTTATTATATCGTGGACGGCATTCCGGGTGTGGACCTATCCCTTGTCGCAGCTGATGACATCGAGAGCATTGACGTGCTTCGCGATGCCACCGCTACAGCCATCTATGGCTCGAAGGCAGCCAATGGCGTGATCATTGTGACCACCAAGAAAGGCAAGCGCGGAGCAGCCCATGTGAGCTACAATGGTTATGTCGCCATGGACAATGTGGCGAAAGATCTCAAACTCGCCACAGCCACCGATTTACGCAACTATGCCAAGGCCAACAATTTCACGTTGCCCAGCGACGAGGGTGCCGATACAGATTGGCAGAAACAAGTGGAGCGCACAGGTGTGTCCCACAGCCACAACCTTGCGGTGAGCGGCGGCAACGACCGTTCCAACTATAATGTCAGTCTCAACTATGTAGACCGCCAGGGAGTCATCCGCAACACGGACAACAAAACCTTTGGTGCCCGTGCCTTGGCGCAGTCGATGGTGCTCAAGGACCATCTCACGCTGGCACTTGGCGTCAACGCCAACCAGACAACAGCAGAGGGCGTGGTGAATGGTGTGAAAGGCATGAGCGTCACCGATGCCATGGTCTACTATTCACCGTTGCAGCCAGTCAGAAACGAAGACGGAACATGGTTCGGCTCAACTTCGGTGACCAACTACTACAATCCGGTGTCCATGCTCAACGAAGACACCGAGAAGACCGTCTACAGAAGAATGCAGGTGACCGGAAAGGCAGACCTCAAGATTATTGAGGGCCTCACCTTGAGTGCCAACTACTCTTATATGGCAGACCAGAACACCTACAGCCAATACCATTCTACCAAGTCGCAGATTGTGAACACCAATGGACAGGCTACCCGAAACACTTATCAGAACAACAAGAGCGTGTTTGAACTCTATGGCAACTATGACACGACCATCGCCAAAATCCACCGTTTGGGTGTGATGCTTGGCTATTCTTGGGAAGAGAACAACAACAACGATGGCTTTGGACTCACAGTCAAGGACTTCTACAATGACAATCTGAAATGGTACAACCTCTCCTTTGCCAATGACATCGACGGCATGGACGCTGTGCAGAGTGGGGCAGAGTCTACCTTGCGCATGATTTCCTTCTTTGGCCGTCTGAACTATTCTCTCAACGGGAAATACAATCTGCAGGCCACACTTCGCCGCGACGGTTCTTCCGCTTTCGGAAAGAACAACCGCTGGGGCACCTTCCCCTCAATCTCTGCCGCATGGCGCTTGAGCGAGGAAAACTTTTTGAAGAAACTCCATCTCTTCGACGATTTGAAGTTCCGTGTCGGTTATGGTGTGAGCGGCAACTCCCAGGGCTTTGACGCCTATACCGCCATCCGCACTTATGGCGCCTCTGGCTGGTTCTCCTATACGGATGCCAACGGCGTGGTATCCCAGAAACACACGGTGGCGGCTTTGAGCAATGCCAATCCCGACCTGAAATGGGAACGCACTGGCATGTTCAATGTCGGACTTGACTTCAGCATGTTCCACAACCGCCTCTCGGGTACCATCGAATACTACGACAAGCGTACCAGTGACTTGATTTACGATTACCCGGTATCCACCAACCGCTTCCCCTATGGACTGATGACCGCCAATGTGGGCGACATCAGCAACAAGGGCGTGGAACTGACCATCAACGCAGTGCCGGTGAAGACCAAGACCTTTGAATGGAACACCACACTCAACCTGTCACACAATAAGAACGTGGTGGAGAAACTGTCGAACGCCACTTACTCCGTGAACTATATCGACGAGGCCTCTCCAGAGTTGAGTGGCAACACCGGCGTCTATGTTCAACGACTGATGGAAGGTTGCCCAATCGGACAGTTCTATACCTATGAATGGGCTGGATATGATGAGAACGGAACCTCACAGTTCTATGTACACGACGCAAAGACCGGAGAACGCACCGGAGAGACGACCATTGATCCTCAAGACAAAGACCGTACAAAAGCCGGCAGCGCACAACCGAAGTTGACTTTCGGCTGGAACAACACCCTCAGCTATCAAAACTGGTCGCTGAACATGTTCTTCCAAGGTGTGCTGGGCAACAAGATTTTCAATGGTCTCCGTGCACAAGGCAATGCCATCTCCATGCTCAGCCAGGGAAAGAACGTGTTTGCCGAGGCTCTCGTGGACCAGCGTTATGGCGATGTGAACTCGCAGAAGCCTTCCGACCGCTATATCGAGAACGGCAGTTATCTGCGTCTTTCCTCCATGACATTGACCTACAACTTCGGTAAAATTGGTGACTGGGTGAGCAACCTTTCCCTCTATGCCACCTGCAACAACGTGTTCACCATCACCAGTTTCAAAGGTGTAGATCCGGAAGTGAACCTTGGCGGTCTTACTCCAGGCATTGTTTGGCGCAACAACTATTATCCACGTACCCGCACATTCATGTTGGGTATGAAGGTGAACTTCTAACAGAAAAACAAACCAAGACATTAAAGAATCAAAGCAATGAACAAGATATTCAAGACAACATTGGCTGTGGCAGTGCTCGGCATCACCGCCAGCTGCACCGACCTCGATGTGGATGTGAAATCCAAATACACAGACTATCCTGATGACCCCGTAGCGATAGAAGGCAAGATGTCGGATGTCTATTACTCGTTCCGCACCGCCCTCGGCAACAACTACAACCGCGTCCAGACCTTCTCTTCGGACGAGGCCACCGGTGTCTCGTTTGGCACGGACTATTTTGACAAGGGCGAGAACATACACCCCTCTATCCACAATTTCAAGCCGGGCGATGCTCCAGCCAACTATTGGAGTGACTTGGCGAGCGGCATCACCAAGTGCAACAAGATTATCGACGAATTCAAGGACAGCCCCAAGACAGCAGCTCCAGCCCGCTTGATGAGAGCGTTCTATCATTTCATCCTCATGGACAGCTATGGCGATGTGCCCGTGCTTGACCATCTGCCTGCCGACGATGAGGCTGTGGTGCGCAGTCCACGCAAGGACGTGGCTGAGTTTATCGAGAAGGAAGTGAAGGAATGCCTTCCCGACCTCTCCGACAAGAACGATGCTTCCACTTATGGCAAGCCCAACAAGTGGATGGCTGAGGCTCTGCTCGTCAAGTTGTATATCAACTGGGGCGTTTACACTTGTGGCGATGTGACACAGTATGATGCCGCCACGACTCCTAACAGCAAGCTCAATGACTGTGTGAGATATTGTGACGACATCATCAACAGCCATCTGTTCAACCTGAATGACGCTTTCCGCAAGAAATTCATGTATGACAATGGCTCACAAATCAAGGACTTTATTTATGCCATGCCATATGACAAGGTGAGCGCCCAAGGCATGCTCTATGGTCGCTACCGCACTTTCCGCCGCATTGACGACGGCGACACACAGGGCTATTATGGAGGCAAGATGGGCAAGTCTTGTGCCGGAATCTGCGCGATGAATCCCGAGTTTTCCAACCTCTTCTGTCTTGAGGGCGACGACCGCAACAAAGCCGTGCTGATGGGCAAGGTGTTCATCCATGACGCCATCACCGGCGAGGAGACCAGTGCTCCCTATATCTATAAAGGTTCGCAACTGGAACTGACCAAGACCATTACCCTTCAGGAAGGAGGACTGGCCTCGCTCAACTGTGGCGCCACTCCCGACGGCTGGCGTCAGGGCTATCGCTCCATCAAGTTTTATCCCAATCCCAATGAATACAGCGCCTATGACCGCTACCAGAGCAACGATGTGCCTATCTTCCGATATGCCGACATCCTTCTGACCAAGGCAGAGGCTATCAAGCGGGGCGCAACCGCGACCAACGGCGATACACCCCAAAGTCTGTTCAACCAGATTCGTGCCTATGTGCATGCGCCGAGCCTGAATCATGAGCCCTCTCTTCAGGAGATTCTTGACGAGCGTGGCAGAGAGTTCTTCGACGAGAACTGGCGCCGCAATGACATGATCCGTTTCGGCACCTTCGAGAATGAGTATGGCTTCCACACCCACAGCAATCCGGATGCACGCTTCGACAAGACCTGCCGCATCCTTCCTGTGCCGGATGCCATTCTGAAAGAGAACACCAACTGGAATCAGAATCCCGGTTATTAAGAATAAAAGCGGTATCTAAATTAGACCGAGCCATCTGTCTTGCCTTCGGGTAGCAGGTGGCTTTTTGTTTCAATCATCTGATGAATCGTATGAAAAAATGTTTTTTCTTTTTGCTCACTTGGCTGGCATTGTCGGCATCGTGCAGTGCCCAGCAGATCACCAATGAACAAATGGGTGGAGTGTATTATGCTTATCAAGCGGACACGGCTGTCCGTGAGACCCCGGCACCTTTGGGTTTTGTGCCGGTATATATCAGCCATTATGGCCGTCATGGCTCTCGTTGGTTGCCTTCAGACGACCGCTATCGCAATGTCTTGGCCCAGTTTGCCGACACGGAAAACCTCACCACTCTTGGAAGGGATGTCAGAAAGCGATTGTTGCGGATTTGGGCTGATGCTGAAGGGCGAGGGGGAGACTTGACCGCTCTTGGAGCACGGCAGCAACAGGCATTGGCAGAACGGATGTTCAAACGTTGGCCTCAGGTCTTCTCCACCAACAGTAGGGTGGAGGCCCGCTCCAGTGTCGTGGGGCGATGTGTGACCAGTATGACGGCTTTTCTGCTGCGCTTGCAGGCCTTGTCGCCCACACTTCGGATAACCGCAGAGTCCAATCGCCGTTTCATGCCCTGGATAGCCTATGCCTCTCCAGAACAAGTGGCATTGGAGAGACGAGTGCCAAGAACCATCAAGGTGTCGCCCATGCGTTTGATGAGTTCCCTCTTTGTGCATCCGGAAAAGGTGAAAGAACCCATGAATCTGTTGAGTGAACTTCATTGCATCGCTTCCGATATGCAGGATGTGGAAATCGGTGTGTCGCTTTACGACATCTTCACTCCTGCGGAAATGAGGGCGGTCTATGAGGCCAACAATGAGAATATGTGGACTTGTAACAGCCATAATGCTATCAGTGCGGGCATACCGGAGCGTTCCTCTGTCTCGCTTTGGCAGAACATCGTGTCGGAGGCGGATGCCGCTCTTGAGAAAAAATCTCCAGTCGCCACCTTGCGTTTCGGCCACGACACCAGTCTGTATCGGCTCCTTACATTGTTGGGTGTCTTGGGCAATGAACACCGGATGGACCGCATTGTCCCGATGGCAGCCAACTTGTTCATGGTGTTCTATCGCAATGCCCAAGGACAAGTGCTGGTGAAGTTCCTTCACAACGAGCACGAGATATTGCTG
The DNA here is from genome assembly GCA_050873125.1 of Prevotella sp. Taxonomy (GTDB): domain Bacteria; phylum Bacteroidota; class Bacteroidia; order Bacteroidales; family Bacteroidaceae; genus Prevotella. Next base: position 3,276 of record JBNMIE010000030.1, on the reverse strand, counting down.
CCGATGACCAGCACGACGGCACCTTATTATAATTGGGAACAAGTGAAGAGTCATTATGATAAGGTGGTGAATGAGTTGATGCACTGAAGATTTGTTAGTGAAATAAAAAAGTAGGACTATACTCCAACAGGTATAGTCCTACTCAATTTATAGATAAACGTCTTTATTTCTTTCCGCTTTCAGCATCCTGGGGGATAGGCCAGTTCTCTGAAGGTGTGCGCATTTCCTTCATCACTTTGTCGAAGCCGATGACCATTTCCGGATATTTCTTGGCGAGGTCGTGCTTCTCCTCGGGGTCTTCACGCAAGTTGTAAAGCTCGAGCGGAGCGTTGAAGCCCTTGATGGTCACAGCCTTCCAGTCGCCATGACGGGCAGCGCGCTGCTTGCCGGGGAACTCCCAATAGAGCACACGGTCGTTGGTGTCGATTTGCTTGCCATAGAACAAGGGCAGGATGTTCATGCCATTGGTGTGCTGTGGCAGGTTCTTGGTCACACCGGTGAGCGCAGCCAAGGTAGGCATCACGTCGGGGAAGTAGATGACATTCTCGAGCGACTGCACAGGTACCTTGCCGGGCTGGTTGACGATGAACGGCACACGGATGCCGCCCTCGTAGAGCTGAGCCTTGCGGCCACGGAATCCCGCATTGCAGTTGAAGAGTTTCAGTGGAGCCTGCACGGCGGCACCATTGTCAGAGGCGAAGATGACGAGCGTGTTCTCACGCAGATGGTTCTTCTCGAGGAAAGCGAGCAAACGGCCGATGGCGGCGTCCATATGGGTGACGAGCGAAGCGTAGCGCTTGTCGTTCATACTCCACGACTCATCGTCATACCATGAAGTGTTGTCGATGATATAAGGCTCGTGGGGAGCGTCAAATGCCAGATAAAGGAAGAACGGATTGTTCTTGTTGCGCTTGATGAAGCCGATGGCATCGTCTGTGGAGATATCCGTATTGTGCTTGATATGCTTATCGTGCTCATTGGCCTTGATGTGGATGAGCTTGTCGTTGTCGAAGCGGTTGTAGGGATAATAGTAAGGCGAGTTGGAATCCACGTCGCTGATGAGCCAGCCGTGGAACTCGTCGAAACCGCGATAGATAGGCGACGACTTGGGGTCGTAGCCATCCAAGTGCCACTTGTTGACCAGGCAGGTCTTGTAGCCTGCGGTGTGGAGCACGGTGGCGATGGTGGTGTCTTGAGGTTGCAAACTGGTGCGGCGGACATATGTGGTATCGCCATCAGGAGAAATCTTCAGACCCTTGATGCCGCCGGCTGTACACTGGTTATCGCGGATGCGGGTGTTACCGGTGTTCTTGCCGGTCATCAAGGCGCAACGGGAAGGCGAACTGATGCCCGATCCGGCATAGCTTTGGTTGAAGCGGGTGCCGGTAGCGGCGAGCTTGTCGATATTCGGAGTCTTGATGACCTTGCTGCCGTAGCATGACAAGTCTCCATAGCCGAGGTCATCGGCAAGGATAAAGATGATGTTTGGCCGGTCGGGAGTAGCCTTCACAGCCTTGTTTTGTGCCAAAGCTGCTTGTGCCGGTACAAGCGAGGCAGCTACAGCTCCTAAGATTGCTTTGTTCTTCATGTTGTGTATATTTATGTTTTCACATTTATTTCTTTCCGCTTTCCGCATCCTGTGGAATAGGCCAGTTCTCTGAAGGGGTGCGCATTTCCTTCATTATCTTGTCGAAGCCGATGACCATTTCTGGATATTTCTTGGCGAGGTCATGCTTCTCATCGGGATCCTCACGCAGATTGTAAAGTTCGAGCGGAGCGTCGAAGCCCTTGATGGTCACAGCCTTCCAATCGCCATGACGGGCGGCGCGCTGCTTGCCGGGGAACTCCCAATAGAGCACACGGTCGTTGGTATCGATTTGCTTGCCATAGAACAAGGGCAGGATGTTCATGCCGTTCAGATGCTGTGGCAAGTATTGTGTGCCGCCGGCAAGGGCAGCCAGAGTAGGCATTACATCAGGGAAATAGATGACGTTCTCGAGCGACTGCACAGGCACCTTGCCCGGCTGGTTGACGATGAACGGCACACGGATGCCTCCCTCGTAGAGCTGTGCCTTGCGGCCACGGAATCCCGCATTGCAGTTGAAAAGTTCGAGCGGAGCCTGCACGGCGGCGCCATTGTCAGAGGCGAAGATGACGAGTGTGTTGTCGCGCAGATGGTTCTTCTCGAGATAGGCAATCAGACGGCCGATGGCAGCGTCCATGTGGGTGACGAGCGAAGCGTAGCGCTTGTCGTTCATGCTCCACGACTCATCATCATACCAGACCGTATTGTCGATGATGTAAGGCTCGTGGGGAGCGTCGAATGCCAAATAGAGGAAGAACGGATTTTTCTTGTTGCGCTTGATGAAGTCGATGGCGTCATCGGTGGAAATATCCGTATTGTGGCGGATATGCTTGTCGTTGTCGTTGGCTTTAATGTGGATCATCTGGTCGTTGTCCATACGGCAGTTGGGGTAGTAGTAGGGGGAGTTCGACCGGCCGTTGCTGAGCAGCCAACCATGGAACTCGTCAAAACCGCGGTGATTGGGGGCGGCAGATGGGTCGTAGCCATCCAAGTGCCATTTGTTGACCAGACAAGTCTTGTAGCCGGCGGCGCTGAGCACGGTGGCGATGGTGGTGTCCTGGGGCAGCAAGTTGGCACGGCGCACCGTGTTACGCTTTCCGTTCTTGGACACCTTGATGCCTGTCAAACCTCCTGCCGTACACATGTTGTCTCGGATACGGGTGTTGCCCGTGTTCTTTCCTGTCATCAGTGAGCAGCGGGAAGGAGAACTGATGCCCGATCCGGCATAGCTTTGGTTGAAACGGGTGCCGGTGGCGGCGAGCTTGTCGATGTTGGGAGTCTTGATGACCTTGCTGCCGTAGCACGACAAATCTCCATAGCCGAGGTCGTCGGCGAGGATGAAGATGATGTTTGGTCGGTCAGGGGTAGCCTTTTGTGTTTTGGCTTGGGCCATGAGGGCTTGAGTGGGGACGAGTGATGCCGCCACAGCTCCTAATAATGCCTTGTTCTTCATATAATGTAAGTTTTGATTTTATTGATTTTAGCTTCTCCGTTTTTTCTTTATGGTTTCTTCTTGAAACGGACGGTAATGGCTTTAGCTTTATATAACTATACCTGTTGGCGGAATTAATTTAGTGCATATTTAATTCTGCCAATGGGCTTGTCGTTAATGAAGTTTACGTATTGCAGAATGGTAAGTGCACTAATTTTGCCAATGATTCTGGCAAACAAACCATTAGTTATTTTCGCGT
>JBNMIE010000029.1:0-22511 GCA_050873125.1 Prevotella sp. | reverse complement strand
CTCACATGCAGCATGCCCGTGAAGGCACAAGACAACCGCAGTTTCACCTCTGCCATGGAAACACTCAAAGGCATCGACAAGACCATGAGCATGCGACAAGCCTTGGACGTGGTGAGAAGCCATGCGGTCAACGACAGCAATACATACGCCATGAATGTTCTCGGCATAGCATATATGGCAGGGAAAGAGACGGAACAGGATTCCGCACTCGCCGTATATTGGATGGAACAGGCTGGCAAGTATGGGTACAAAGAGGCATACAACAACCTCGGTATGATGTATAAGAACAAGGACGGACGAGATGCACGAAACCTTGAAAAAGCCGTTTATTACTTCAAGAAAGGAACGGAAAGCAAATCCGTGATGTGTTCATACGCACTGGGCTATATGCTTTACAAGGGTCTCGGATGTAGGCAGGATTATACCAAGGCATTAGACTTGTTTGAGAAAGGTATCGGGAAAGACCATGCCCCATCTTTGTATATGGCCGGTTTATGTTTCCGCAATGGATATGGGACGGAACAGAACGAACAAAAGGCTATGTTCTATCTGAAAAGAGCAGCGACATTAGGCTATTCACCTGCTTTGGAAGAACTGTACCGTCCGTATCCAGAAAACACATATGCCTGTGGAAGAGATTTACCAAATGCAATGCCCCACGTTCGGACAGACATCAACGACACAAGTCTACTTCACGGTGAATACAAAGGGTTCATCACACTCTATGACTGGAGCGGAAAATTTGTTATCGGGGAGAAAGAGCTATCCTTGCAAATCAACAACGATGGAGAAACGTTCTCGGGAACAATAGTTTTCGGTAAAGACAGCGTGGCTTTCAATGCGAGAATGGATAAAGACGGACGGCTTTCATTCCAAAAAGGAGATGTTTCACTGAAAGAACGCTATCTGGTGAACAAGGTTCCACAAGTGAACTACCTGTTGGAAGACGCAGACTTGGATATTCGCAGCAACACTGTCTCGGGCACATTGGCTCTGTTTTCAACCATACTTAACGAGCCTGAACGTCCTATGTATATGACGTTGAACAGAAGTGTATCAAATAACGAAACAAAAGACACATCATCCAACAACATCAAAGTGTCTCCCAATCCTTTCAGTGATGAGTTGAATGTAACTTACTCTTTGAAAGGAAGAGAATCTGTTACAGCAAGGATTTACGACCAAAGCGGCGTCTGCGTGTACTCAAGCAATCTCGGCACAATGGATGCCGGGGAACATTCTGCTAAACTTCACCCCAGTCTCAGACAAGGGCATTACATTCTCAGTATTACAGCAGGGCAACAGACGCTACGCACAATTATTGTTAAAAAAGACATGAACCAATGAGAAGATTTTTGATATTTATCGTTTTTTCCCTAAATTTGTTGCCTATGGTCACAGGCAACAACGAAGGCACAATCAAGGCACAGACACTTGATAATGAGTATGGATATGAGTGTGAGGACATCGGAAATGATGGTAATCCATTCACTTATGTTTCCGTCTTACCTTGCGATGCCGTGGAAATGGAATATAATTTCGTAGATGACGAAGAAACCTTTTGGGACAAAATAAAAGCAGGCGGATACTTTGGTTATGCCAATAATTTCTTAAAACAAACTTATCCTAACGAATACATCGGAACAAAAGAAGAACCAACATACAAATATCTAAGCAGTATCGACTATACAAAAGAGTTTGTTTTTGCACGTGTAAACGTTGATGACGACAACACTTTTTCAACAGATGCTTTAAGTTCCAATCATATCGTACAAATTACAGGTGTAAATAAAGAAGCAGGAATCGTATACTATTGGTCGTGGGGATCAAACAAATATTATTCCCAAAATATGAAAGAGCCTGGAGTATTTGAAATAATAAGAATAAGACGATGAAAACAAGGTTTATTATAATAGCTATAGTATTCCTATTAATTGGTGTAATATGGGCTATTCTCTGCAACTATTCTTGCAAGGCGACAATATTCCAAAGCTTTCAAATTAAGGATGTTATCTTACAGCGAATAGATATGGGTGCTAATTATAACGACAACTTATACTTAATGGATTTCAAAATAGAAAGACAAAAGCCTAAAAAAAGTTGGTCTCACACAAGCCCTTTCCTTGAAGGGATTTCTATGCCTCTACAACGCATAGAAATAACAGATAAGGAGGGGAAGGAGGTTTCCGACCTATTACACACCCCTTTTGCAGACACGTGTAACCTTCATCATCTTAACACGCAATTCCCCAAACATTTTTTTCTAATTACACCGTGTTTAGATATAAAGACGTTAATAGATTTTATCAATTCAGCAAAATCCGATATAGGAGATTTGCATAAAGACGGATATGTCCACTGCAGCCTAATCTTTAAATATCCAAAGAACATTCCGCTACCACAAAAAATATGCCTCTATTTTAATAAGGGGAAAATAGAAAAAATGGCATATAACCAACCTATAAAAGTAAAATTAGAAAACGAATATGAATATTAGAAATGCATACATATCGATAGTTGTAACGTATTGTTTGTTTATGGTCTCTTGCAGTCACAAAGTAAACAGATCTTTCAAATTAACTCGTGCGACATTACAACAGATTCAAATAGACAGTGCCTTTTCAAAAGACACTGTCTACTACCTGTTAGACTTAGTTGTTATACCCCAAGACCCTTTCTATTTTCAAGTCCCATTAACCGGAAATTTGACTTATGGTAAGGGCATAAAAGAAAGAATCAACTCTGTAGATATTATGGACAGCAGTAATGTAAACGTCAATAACTTATTTTCTTCTGTTCCGCAAAAAATAAAAAATAAAATCAGCAAAGATACAGATTTGATATTACCCTTGCCAGAACTAAAACGGGTTATTGGAACGGATTCATGTGTCAGTACAACAATAGACGAAGCTATAGCAGAAATAAATAGCATTAGAAGGGACCTAATGTATTATACAGAACTACCCAAAGGCGAAATTCATTTCTGTCGTCTGTTTTCATATCCAAGGAACAAACATTTACCCTACAGAATAAAAATCAGTACAGTAAAATCAGAAATATATGGAACCGTCAATAATAAACCCATAAAAGGTTTGATTTACAATCAAGCTCCGTTGGAGTTTGGTGAATAGTCATCAATAAAAACAAGCCCTTGCCAAAAATAAATGTGATAATGATTGACGGAAGAAAAAAGGAATATTAAAGGGCAAATAAATAACGAGCCTATAACTGTTAATATCAAGAACGAACTATGGTAAAAACTATAACAACACTTCTGCTTTTCCTGTCTGCTTTGCAAATGCAAGCACAGACAGGAATGGCGTTATACAATCGTGTCTGTGCACATTACAGCAATCCAAAAGACTCTCTCAAATTGAAGTCTGCAAGATTTCTGTTTAACAACATCAAGTATCACGGCACAATAAAAAGCGAATTACAAGATGTTTTCTATCAAAGACTGGCACAAATAGAAAAAGGTTCAAAATATCCTGAGTGCAAGAATCTAATTTTCGCCTTAGCTGACAGTGTGAAACATTTGCCACACAACTATAAAAATGTATGCGACATTGATGGGGTTACAGAACAATACATCATCAACAACATTGATGAAGCTTATGACAAATGGGAAAATGGTAACTTCGCGCAACATCTGTCGTTTGACGAGTTCTGTGAGTATCTATTACCTTATAGAATTGCAAACGAGAACATCGGCAAAGAATGGAGAAGAGAAATGTTTGAACGATATAAAAGAGGACTGGAAAGTATCAGTAAAATTGACGACAAGAAATATTCTGCATACTGGGGAGCAACACAAGTCAATGACTTGATAAGAAAAGAGCGGATGAATATACAAGCCATCCCCCACTTCGGCGGTGTTGACTTTCCTGTTGATGTCTTAAAAAATCTCAGAATGGGCGAATGTAGGGACTATGCTTTCAAAACTGCGTATGCTATGCGGGCATGCGGCATTCCTGTATGCGTAGACTTCACACCTCAATGGCCAAGCAGACCACACGGACATCATTGGAACGTAGTGCTTGACAACAACGGCAAGAATATTCCTTTTATGGGAGCGGAATCCAACCCTGGCTATCCTTGCAAGGACGATTATCCTAAAGCTAAGGTTTTCAGATATACATTCGGTTATCAAACAGAAAGTTTGTTCAACTTGAATCTCAAATATAATGAGGATATTCCCCCAGTATTCAACACGCCATTTATAAAAGACGTAACAGAAGAATATTCTAAATGCGTCAATATCTGTGTTGAAGTGAAAAACAATACCGCTAATAAACATTTTGCCTATTTGGCAGTATTCAATAACCAGAAATGGATTCCTATTGCATTTGCCCCAATCGTAAATGGAAAGGCTATTTTCAAGCGAATGGGAAGGAATGTTGTTTATCTGCCTTCTACATGGGAAGGAGCATGCAAGCCCATATCTGTCCCCATCTTGGTGAAAAGCAATGGTGACATCGTTTCTTTAAAGCCATCTGCTAAAGGAACAGCATCCTTGGAAATAAAACGCAAATATCCCATATATAGTGCAGTTCACAACTACAGCAAGCGAATGGTTCTTGCTAAATTTGAGATGGCGGACAACCCTAATTTCGACAATATTGTTGAAGTCGGCTGCATTAAGCGTAATCCTGAAATGGACTACGACTCCATTCTCATTGACTTGAAAGAACAGAAATACAGATATTTAAGGTACGTTTCACCCAAGAAAAGCTATTGCAACGTTGCTGAAATTATGTTTTTCAACAACGGCAAGCGCATTTATCCTGTTAACTATGCTGGCAACAAGAAACCTGCATCGGGTTCAAACGCTGCCATGGCTTTCGACGATAATCTCCTTTCTTTCTACCAAACACAAGATGCAGACAACGCCATGTTGGCTGTAGACTTCGGCAAACCAATCAGAATCGACAAGATAAAATATATGCCACGCAATGATGACAACTTCATAACAAAAGGACACCAATACACTCTCTGCTATTATGGGGGAAAAGGAGAGGTTGTTCACCGTATGCAAACAGCCGAAAATGAGACGCTGCATTTCAATGATTTACCGAACAACGCCTTATTTATACTTCACGACCAAACCAAAGGGAAGGAAGAACGTCCATTTACCATTAATAACGGAAATATAATATGGCATTGAGAACACGATATTTAACTACAACTCTTTTCTTTGCAATATGCATACTGGGCACGATAGATACACACTTGTTTGTATATCCATCACTATCACGCAGTCTGTTAATGGAAATAGGGTGGATAATTCTCGCTTTGCGTATTCTTGCCCATTGCATAATAAAGAAGACTATCGTGGATATCTGCAAACAAGAGATTTTCATCATCGTCTTCATCGGATTTGTTGCGGTTCATGGATTCGTTTGTGGGAAAGAGTCGTACAGAACGATGTATCTTTGCACAGGACTTGGGGGCATATTATGTGTCTCACAAGCTCTGAAACAGAAACTTCTCACAAAACATGACATACAGAAAGGACTACTGATTATCTTAGTCCTCAATCTATGTTTCATTGCACTTGAGTCACTCCACATTATCAGTTCCAACAATCTTTATTTCAAGATTACGGGAGCGAATGAAAATCCTACGGTTACTGCTGAATATATGGCAGCATGCACTCCTTTATTAATCGGTACATACCATTCTTCAAAGCATAAAAAAGTCATTACTATTTTTCTGGCACTCACAGTATGCTGTATTTTCCTTTTAAGATGCAGAACTGCTTATATAGGAATGGGCATAGCAACGGCATGTCTTATTGGTTGTAATGAGAAGTTCAGATGTTGGATAAAGAGAACTAAAGGAAAACACATTGTAATCGGATTGTCTGCTATAGCATTAATTGCAACAAGTTCTACACTTTATCATGCAAAGAAAGATTCTGCAGACGGCAGGTTTCTAATATGGAAACTTTCCGCAAAAATGATTGTAGAAAGGCCTTGGGGACATGGATATGGCATGTTTGAAAAGTCCTACAACGAGAAACAATCTCTGTATTTTGCAAATGGGCAAGGCTCTACTCAAGAACAAAGAAATGCATCCTTTACGGCTATGTCGTATAATGATTATTTAGAACATGGAGTAGATGGCGGCATTATCGGAATGTTGTTTCTTGTAGCCTTTTACACAATCTTTATTATAATAGCAAAAAAGAAATCTCTTATAACGGAATTTTCCATTATAACATCGCTCGCCGCAATGAGTTTGTTTAATTTTGTCTATGTTGGAGTTTCGCTATGGATAATGATTGCATGCATTGTCGGTATCATTATCGGAACAAAAGAAAATTCTTACAACATACAAATAAAACATAATACCTTGATTATCTTTCTTGCATTTGTCGGTTATATGGGATATAATCTCATTCATGTTATATATGCGCAAACACAACTATACCAAATCCAACAAAAGATGCAAGCACACGTATATGTCAATGATTTGCACTACAAGCGCATAGAAAAAGAAATCAGCACTTCGGAAGCCTTTTGGTATCAACGTGCAAGAAACGCTATTAAGAACAAAGAATACAAATTGGCTTGTGCCTGTCTTGACAAAGCCAACCATTATACTTCTATGCCGCGAATACTCTTGAACTTGTATGACGTGAAGAAAAGATTGGGGGAAGAAGACCAAGCTATTAAACACATCATTACATATTCCAACATGTGTCCAAACAAGCTTCTTCCAAGAGTATTTCTAATGAGATATTACAATCAACGGAACGAAATAAACAAAGCCGTAATCTATGCAAGAAGTATCGTTGAGATTGAACAAAAAGTTTATAACCCGAAAGCAATATCTTTCAAACGAGAGGCTATGGCTTTCTTAAATGTACACAAATAACTATGGACAAAGATTGCTTCATTTATTTCGGATTAGGATGCGTCATTGGCGTATTGCTTGGCGTAATAGGTTTTTACCTTTTCTTTATGAGAATAATATAAGATTTTGACTATGGAACAGAAACACGTAAACAGCTTGGGGTGTGGATGCCTCATTGGATTTGTTATAGGATGGATGGGCATGCTTTTTTTCATAGCTTATGGCTTTTCCGAAGGTTGCAGACAGCACCGCCCCCCGAAAGCAACAATAGAGAAAGCGACTTTGCAACGAGTGGAAATAGATGGGAACATTCCTGACAGCATGAACCTGTATCTGCTTTCTATCGTAAGAAAAGACACCACTGAAGCAGGAGTAACAGATAGCTGGCAGTTGGACTCTGTGTATGTAACAGACAAGAACAACAAAAGAATGGAAAGCAGATTCCAAACTCTCTACAAGATAAACGACAGGACGTTTTCCGAAATGAAAATAGTGAGTCCCTTGCTTTTCCGTGAGTACGAGATACAGGAATATGGAGGAGATACATTTACAGGGTATTTGGACGATTTCAAAAGGGGGCGTAATGGCGAATCCTGGTTATTCTTGTTGCCCAAGAATTGTACACTGCCGCAACAAATGACATTCAAATTCAAGAACGCAGAAATAAAAGGTGAGGTTATTAACACACCCCTCAAATGCAATATCATGAGTATAAACTATAAGGAATTGCCATAAACGACAATAGACAAGCAACAATGAGAAACAAAGTTATAATATTAGGATTCCTGCTGACAGCTATCTTGACGACGGCTTGCAGACAGGAGAAAGCAACAAACAGAGATGCGAAAACGAAAGATTCCCTGCAAACAGTATTCCGCCAAGACTCCATTGCCATGGTGAAAGAAGACAGCATAGACAAGGTGCAAACCATCTGCACGTTTATCAAACAGATGTATAACCGAGGGCTTTACAACAAAGGCTCGTTTCTTCACCAGCACTGCACGGAAAGGTTTATCATCGAGCTGCACTATATTTATGCCCAGGAATATGACGGCAACGAAAGGGCTTTGGCAGAATGGGTATTCCGTTCATCCGTACAGGACGGCAAAGGGAAATCACGCATCGTTGAGGTAAAGCCTGTGGGAAACGACTGGTATCGCTATGAGTTTTACGGCATGGGCAACCATGCCATAAACGAACTGAAAGCCTATATGAAAGACAACAAGATATATATGGACTCTATCCGCCCTGTTTATGACCAGGCACAGGCACACAGCAAACCTTTTCCGTTCACAAAACAACAACAGGTATGAGAGAGATTATTTATTTCATAGGTTTCATGCTTTCCGCCCTGTCTGTAACAGGATGCGGCAGCAAGAACAACGTGGAAGATGCTTGGAAGCAGGAATACAAGCAATGTCTTGACTCCTGCAACAGGTATCAGCGACAAATAAAATACTCGGCACAAATATCGAAAGACAAGGCTGTGGATGCCTTTGACTTTTGTGTCAATGCGAAAGAACAGTGGAAGCACTATGCCATAGAAGGATTGAACTTGGCAAGAAAAAACAATGACAACTATTGGAAATGCATCTTCGTGGAACAACTGTATGATTACTATATCAAGAATGCGTGGAGTTATGATGCGAAATTCAGGGTAAGCCAATCCGGAAAATATGCACGCCTACTGATTGTCGCCACTGCCGATTTGCGCAATACCGATTCGCTCCTTACTGCCATCAGCCATTATCTGTATGTGACCAAGAGGATGGGGAAAAGCGATACTGCCGCACATTTCATATACAAACAAGCCCCCTTATTCAAAAAGAAACTTGATGAACGCTCCTACAAAAAGGTGCTGTGCTTCACGGCCCGGCAGTTGGCACTCTACAACGACACCGTCCATGCAAAAAAGATGCTGAGAGAGTCCATGGGGCACAAACTTCCGTCTAATACAAACGAGGCGATAGAACTTCGTGTGGTCTATACAATGTGGAACAAACACGCTTACAAAGAAGCGGCAAACGCATATTTGTCTCTTCTTGAATCGGACGAGGTGGTGAACGAAAAAGAAAACTTAATGCACGAAAGCAGGGAGAAAAGTGCCGCTGCCCAATTTCACAATGTCATTCTTATCTGTATTCTAACAGTCATATTACTGGCTGGATGTGGCATCGGATATTATATTTACCGCAAATGGAAAGCGAACATAGGCATTCACTCTTCGGAAATAGAGAAGATGAAAGCAGATGTTGACTTTCTTAAAACAGAGTTGGAGAAGACCAAGAAGACAGAAGCAGACAACTCCGACAAGATTATTGCGCTGGAACGACGAATAGAGCAACTGCAAAAGAACATTATCGAACGCTTGCGTCTAGGACAGATTGTCTACGAGACACTGGAACAGGGCGAACACCTGCCTGCCGACATCAAAGGTGCAGAGTCGTATCTGTTGGACTACGTAATGATAAAACGACAGGAGCTATACACGCAATGGAACGAGAAATATTCGAAGCTAACGCCACACATGTACACTTATCTCTTGCTGAAAGAGATGGGCAAGACAGGTGATGAAATAGAAGAAATACTCTGCATTACGCCATCCAGCCTACGCTCGCTACGCTCCCGACTGGCAGCAAAAGAACGGAAAAACGAGATTTAAAACGCAACGCTACTTGAAGTCGAGCGGCAGTTCTCCGCCCAAGAGATTGTAAGAACATCGATGAAATGGGGTGATTCCGTATTCCCGGATAGCGTCACGATGCTTCTTGGTGGGATATCCCTTGTTGCTTTTCCAATCATACTCGGGATACTGCTCTGCCAATTCAGCCATATAGTCATCGCGGTAGGTCTTGGCCAAGATACTCGCAGCGGCTATTGACTGGAATCTGCCATCGCCCTTGATGATGGTGGTATAGGGCAAGTCGTGGTAGGGTTTGAAGCGATTGCCGTCGACAATGATGGCTTGTGGACGGGTTGTAAGCTGGTCGAGAGCACGGTGCATCGCCAGAAAACTGGCATTGAGGATGTTGATTTTATCGATTTCATCGGGCGTAACGATGCCCACAGCCCATGCCACCGCATCGTGTTGTATCTGTTCACGAAGGGCATAGCGTTTCTTCTCAGTCAACTTCTTCGAGTCGTTCAAATCGGGATTGTCATAGTCGGCAGGCAAGATGACAGCTGCGGCATAGACGCTGCCCGCCAAACAGCCACGACCAGCTTCATCGCAGCCAGCCTCGATCAAATCGGTATAAAAGTGTGGTTGAAGCATAAAACGGAATAAAAAGAGAAAAAGCGGTTGCCCTAAAACATTTGGGCAACGCGCTTTACTCCTGCCACAAGGGCATCTATTTCTTCTTTGGTGTTATACAATGCAAATGAGGCTCTGACAGTGCCCTGGATGCCCAAACGGATCATGAGGGGCTGGGCACAGTGATGACCTGTGCGGACAGCGATGCCGAGACGGTCGAGCAGTGTGCCCATATCCAAGTGATGGATGTTTCCGACCAGGAAGCTCACCACCGCATCTTTATGGGAGGATTCTCCAAAAATCCTCATTCCATCGATGGTTTTCATCTGTTGCATGCAATATTCAGTAAGCTCCTGCTCGTGTTTTTGGATGTTGTCCATGCCCAATTGGCTGACATAGTCAAGGGCTGTGGCCAAGCCGTGGGTGGCAACATAGTCCGGGGTGCCTGCCTCAAACTTGAAAGGAAGTTCTTGGAAGACGGTCTTCTCAAAGCTGACACTTTCTATCATCTCGCCACCACCTTGATAAGGAGGCAGACGGTCGAGCCAGTCTTCCTTGCCATAGAGCACACCGATGCCGGTGGGACCGTAGATTTTATGTCCGCTGAACACGAAGAATTCGCAATCAAGATCTTGCACATCCACCTTGAAGTGTGGTGTGCTCTGGGCGCCATCCACCATCACGGGGACATCGTGCTCATGGGCAATGCGAATCATTTCTTTGACGGGATTGATGGTGCCAAGCACATTGCTCACCTGAGTGACGCTGAGCAGTTTGGTGCGGTCGGTAAACATTTTCTCGAATTCATCGAGCTGGAGTTCTCCCGCATCGGTCATGGGAATCACTTTCAAGGCTATGCCTTTCTTGGCTGCCTGCAACTGCCAAGGCACGATATTGGAGTGGTGCTCCATGGTGGAGACAATCACTTCGTCGCCTTCTTTCAGAAACTCATCGCTGAAGGAAGAGGCTATGAGGTTGAGTCCCTCGGTAGTGCCACGAGTGAAAACAATCTCGTTGGTGGAGCGGGCATTGATGAAGCCTCGCACCGTCTCACGAGCTGCCTCATGAAGGTCTGTGGCCTGCTGCGAGAGATAATGCACACCCCGATGCACGTTGGCGTTGACATTGAGGTATTCGCGCCGCATTGCATCCAGCACACAAAGGGGTTTTTGGGTGGTGGCGGCATTGTCGAGATAGACCAGTGGATGGCCGTAGACTTCTCTTGACAGTATCGGGAAATCTTCACGAACTTTATTTATATCATACATGGCGTCTTCCTTTCCTAAATTTTACTTACACAGTTTACATCCTTCACACTTGCTCAGTTCGCCCCGGAAGCGCTTCTCAACCAAATGGTGCAGACGGTCGCGAAGCGGCTCCAACTGCATTTTGTCGATGACCTCGTTGATGAAGGCAAATTCCAACAGCAGCTTGGCCTCCTTGCGGCTGATGCCACGCTGTTCCATATAGAAGAGCGCCTGGTCGTTGAGCTGTCCAACGGTGGAACCGTGCGAGCACTTCACATCGTCAGCATAGATTTCGAGCATCGGCTGGGTGTACATGCGGGCGGTTTTAGTGCCACAAAGGTTCTGGTTGACCTCGTCTGAAGAGGTCTTCTGTGCGCCGTGACGCACCAAAACTCTGCCGGCAAAAGCGCCTGTTGCCTGGTCGTCCAACACATATTTATAAAGCTCATGGCTGGTACAATGGCCCTCCTTATGGTCAATCAGCGTATTGTTGTCTACGTGCTGTTGCTTGTCGGCAATCACACATCCACAAAGATTGCACTCGGCACCCTCTCCGTTGAAGACGAGGTCGGTGCGGTTGCGGGTCACACCATTGTGCAGCGTGATGATATTGTGGTTCACCCGACTGTTAGCCTGCTGGTCGATATAAAGATTGCTGAAGCGCACATTCTTGGCATGGGTTTCCTCGAGGCAATAGAGGTCGAGCGAGGCATTGTCTGCCACATAGGCCTCAATCACCTGTGTGGTGAGGAAGTTGCGGTCATCGGCAGCATGGTCGCAGAAGAGGAATTTTGCCTCAGCCCCTTCTTCCATGATAATGAGCACACGCCGGTTGGACATCAAGTCCACATCCGAGCGAAGAATATTGATGACCTGGACGGCGCGGTCCACCACCACGTTTTTCTTGACATGGATGAGCAGGCCGTCTTGTGCCAACATCGTGTTGAGCGCCGTGATGGAATCCTCTTCCGTCTTGGCTATCTTACCGTAATATTTCGCGATGAAATCGGGATTTTCTTTGGCTACCTTTGCCAACGAATCGATGGTCACACCTTCCGGCAACTGTGCCTTGGGCAGAGCCTTGCTGTAGAAAGCATCGTTGACCAGGAAATAGAGAGAAGTGCTCAGATTGGGCACATCACAACGAAACGCCTTATACGGATCCACCGGAATGTCAAGACGCGACAGATTGAGTCCATAGTTAGGCTCAAAATACTGCGCCACATCGGTGTATTTATAGCGTTCTATCTTGCGTGTGGGGAAGCCCAAGCGCTTGAAATCTTCAAAAGCCGCATCACGAACGGCATTCATCGGCTCTGCACTGTGCTCGCAAATGACTTGGCGAGTTTCGTTATAGAGGTCTATGTATTGCTGTTCGGCGCCACCCTTTGTTACAGTTGAGTTGTTTGTCATTGATTCAACCCTTTCCTTTACTTTTCTCCTACTTCTTCCTTAATCCAATCGTAACCACGATCTTCGATTTCCTTGGCCAGTTCCGGACCTGCAGTCTTCACGATGCGTCCATGATAGAGCACATGGATGGTCTCCGGCTTCAGGATGTCAAGCAGACGCTCGTAGTGGGTGATAACGATGGTGCTGGTCTTGGGGGTCTTGAGCTTGTTGACACCTTCTGCCACAATGCGCAGGGCATCGACATCAAGACCAGAGTCTGTCTCGTCGAGAATACGGAGGGTCGGCTCGAGCATGGCCATCTGGAAGATTTCGTTGCGTTTCTTCTCGCCACCGCTGAATCCTTCATTCACACTGCGGCGGGTAAACTTGCTATCCAGTTCCACAATCTTGCGTTTCTCGTTCATCAACTTCATGAACTCGGCGGCCTTCAATTCTGGAAGACCCTGATATTTGCGCTTCTCGTTGACGGCAGCCTTGAGGAAATTGATCATCGACACACCGGGAATCTCCACTGGATACTGGAAAGAGAGGAACAGTCCTTCGTTGGCACGCTCCTCTGGCTTCATGGCCAACAGGTCTTTGCCATTATAGGTCACAGTGCCTTCTGTCACTTCATACAGCGGATTACCCACAAGCACAGCGCTGAGCGTACTCTTGCCGGAGCCGTTAGGACCCATGACTGCACAAGTTTCCCCATCCTTGATGGTGAGGTTGATACCTCTCAATATCTCTTTGTCGCCAATCTTGGCGTGTAAGTTCTTAACTTCAAGCATATATTTGAATACTTTTGTTGGTTTATATTTATCCTACAGTTCCTTCCAATGACACGGAAAGCAGTTTCTGTGCCTCAACGGCAAACTCCATCGGCAGTTTCTTGAGCACTTCCTTGGCATAGCCGTTGACAATCAAGCCTACAGCCTGCTCGGTGGGGATGCCACGCTGGTTGCAATAGAACAGCTGATCCTCGCTGATTTTACTAGTCGTGGCCTCGTGCTCCACAACAGCTGAATCGTTGTGGATGTCCATATAGGGGAAGGTGTGGGCGCCACAATCGCTACCCAGCAAGAGGCTGTCACAAGAACTGTAGTTGCGGGCATTGTCAGCATTTGATGTCGCACGGACAAGACCGCGATAGGAGTTCTGGCTATGACCGGCACTGATACCTTTGGAGATGATGGTACTCTTGGTGTTCTTGCCCATGTGTATCATCTTGGTACCTGTGTCCGCCTCCTGATAGTGGTTGGTCACAGCCACGCTGTAAAACTCTGCCACGGAATTGTCGCCACGGAGCACACAAGAAGGATATTTCCAAGTGATGGCGGATCCTGTCTCCACCTGAGTCCAGGAGAGTTTGGAATTGACGCCGCGCAGGTCTCCTCGTTTCGTCACGAGGTTGAACACACCACCCTTGCCGTTTTCGTCGCCAGGATACCAGTTCTGCACGGTGGAATATTTCACCTCCGCATTGTCCTTGACCACAATCTCCACAATGGCGGCATGCAACTGGTTCTCATCGCGCATCGGCGCCGTGCATCCTTCCAAGTAAGATACGTAAGCATCATCATCTGCGACGATGAGCGTACGCTCAAACTGACCGGTGTTCCGGGCATTGATGCGGAAATAACTGCTCAACTCCATCGGGCATTTCACACCTTTGGGGATATAGACAAACGAACCGTCACTGAACACGGCACTGTTGAGCGCGGCATAGAAGTTGTCGCGGTAAGGCACCACGGTGCCCAAGTACTCACGCACCAAATCGGGATGTTCCTTCACTGCCTCACCAATGGAGCAGAAGATAATGCCTTTCTCTGCCAACTTTTCCTTGAACGTGGTTTTCACCGACACAGAGTCCATGATGGCGTCAACGGCTGTGCCACTGAGGGCAAGCCGCTCTTCCAAAGGAATGCCCAACTTGTCAAATGTCTTTTCCAATTCAGGATCTATTTCCTTGTTCTCCGGCTTCTTGGCAAGCGGGTCTGCATAATAAGAAATAGCCTGGTAGTCAATCTGGGGCAAATGTACATGACCCCAAGAGGGTTGTTTGAGTGTTTTCCAATAGGCAAAAGCTTTGAGTCGGAACTCCAAGAGCCACTCGGGTTCTCCCTTCTTTTGGGAGATGAGCCGCACGACATCTTCGTTCAAGCCTTTGTCAATAATATCAGTATGCACGTCGGTAGTGAAACCAAACTCATATTTCTGGTCTGCTACCTGTTTCACAAAGGCATTGGGGTCTTCCTGTGTCCTTTGCAAACTGTCATTCTGATCTTTTACCTTATTATTATCCATAAATAGCTTGTATATATATTTGGCAAATAGGGACGGATAAACGTAATACCCGTCCCTATAATGGATTTACAAATAACGTGCCATGCAGAAACATGGTCACAAATGTTACTACAGTTTCTGCTGAACTTCAATTTCGGTGAAGGTTTCCAGTACATCGCCCACTTGAATGTCATTGAAGTTGACGAGGCTGATACCGCACTCGAAGTTGGTAGCCACTTCCTTCACATCGTCCTTATAACGCTTCAAAGCATTGATTGGCGCTGTGTGGATGACGATACCGTCGCGAACGACACGAGCCTTGTCTGTGCGGTGAACCTTGCCCTCGGTGACAAACGCACCTGCCACAGTTCCAACCTTGGAAATCTTGTAGACCTGGCGCACTTCGAGCTGTCCGGTAACCACTTCTTTCTTCACCTTGTCGAGCATACCCTCCATGGCTGACTTCACATCGTCGATGGCATCATAGATGACGGAGTAGGTGTTGATTTCCACACCTTCCTGGTCTGCCTGCTTACGGGCTGCGCTTGATGGGCGAACTTGGAAGCCGACAATGATGGCGTCGGAAGCGTCGGCAAGGGTCACATCACTTTCGGAAATCTGTCCTACTGCCTTGTGAATTACATTCACCTTGATCTTCTCTGTAGAGAGCTTGATGAACGAATCACTCAGAGCCTCGATACTACCGTCTGTATCACCCTTGACAATAATGTTGAGTTCCTTGAATGAGCCGAGAGCGATGCGGTGAGAGATATCGCTGAGGGTCAAACGCTTCTGCGTTCTCAAGCCCTGCTCACGCTGCAACTGCTGGCGCTTGTTGGCAATCTCTCGGGCCTCTTGCTCGGTATCCAGCACATGGAAGGTGTCACCTGCCGTTGGAGCGCCATCAAGACCGAGGATGATAGCTGGTTCTGATGGGCCTGCTTTCTCAATGCGCTGGTTACGCTCATTGAACATGGCCTTGATACGTCCGAAATAGGTACCGGCAATCACGATGTCACCGACTTTCAGTGTTCCGTTGCTCACGAGCACGGTGGAAACATAACCACGACCCTTGTCAAGAGAAGACTCGATGATAGAACCTGTGGCCTTACGCTTTGGATTAGCCTTCAAATCAAGCATCTCTGCCTCAAGAAGCACTTTCTCAAGCAGTTCCTTCACACCAGTACCCTTCTTGGCACTGATTTCCTGACACTGATACTTACCGCCCCATTCTTCCACAAGCAGGTTCATGTTGGCAAGGTCCTCACGTATTCTGTCCGGATTGGCTCCGGGTTTATCAATCTTGTTGATGGCGAACACCATTGGAACATTGGCAGCCTGTGCATGGGCGATGGCCTCCTTGGTGGTAGGCATCACACTGTCGTCGGCAGCAATGATGATGATGGCGATATCGGTAACCTGTGTACCGCGGGCACGCATGGCAGTAAAGGCCTCGTGACCAGGAGTATCAAGGAAGGTAATGCGACGGCCATCCTCCAACTTCACGTTGTAAGCACCGATGTGCTGGGTGATACCACCCGCCTCACCGGCAATGACATTGGTCCTGCGCACATAGTCAAGCAAAGAGGTCTTACCATGGTCTACGTGACCCATGACGGTCACAATAGGAGCACGGGGTACGAGATCGCTCTCGTCGTCAGCCTCTTCTGTGATGGCTTCCTGAACCTCCGCACTGACATATTCAGTCTTGAAGCCGAACTCTTCGGCCACAAGGTTGATGGTCTCGGCGTCAAGACGCTGGTTGATGGACACCATAATGCCAACGCTCATCAAGGTACCAATCACTTGGTTGACGGAAACATCCATCATGGTAGCAAGTTCGCTGACGGTCACAAACTCTGTCAGCTTCAGTGTCTTGCTTTCCTTCTTCTCTGCGTTCAACTCCTCATTGAGCTTCTCCTGAACAGCCTCGCGCTTTTCCTTACGGTATTTGGCGCCCTTCTTGTTCTGGTTCTGCTTGTTGGTGAGTCGAGCCAGTGTTTCCTTCACCTGGCGTGCAACATCCTCCTCGCTTACCTCTACAGGCTTCTTGCTACGGTTACGGTTCTTCTTATTACCGTTGTTGCCGCCATTATTGTTATTGTTGTTCTTCTTGTTTTTGTTTCCGCCCTGTCCATTACCGGGTTGGTTGGCTGCAGCATTGATGTCCACACGTTCCTTATTAATGCGAACGCGCTTCTTCTTGTCGCCTTTCATCTGCTGCACCTTCTCCTCACGTTCCTTGCGACGTTCCTCCTTACTCTTTTTCTTAGGACGAGTGCTCTGGTTGAGAGAATCGAGGTCTATCTTGCCGAGCACATTCACCTTGGTGGCCAGTTTCTTCTCGCTCTTCAATGTGAAGATTTTAGACTGAGGCTCAGCGGAAGGCTGCGCTGCAGGCTGTTCGGCTTTAGCGGAAGCCTGTGACTCTGTTGCAGGAGCGCTGACAGGCTTCTTCTCTGCCACTGGAGCAGCAGTCGATTTTACTGGCTCTGCCGCAGGCTTAGGAGTAGCAGCAGGTTTCGGCTGAGAGACGGGAGCCGCCTTGGGAGCGTCTTTCTTCACCTCAGCTTTGGGGGCGGATTCACCTTGGCTCACGGCAGCAGCCTTCGGTGCTTGTTTTTCAGAAGAACCCTGAGCCACAGACTTGGCAACAGAAGGTTTTCCGATGCTGTCCAGGTCTATCTTGCCCAATGGCTTATACTGCTGACGGATAGAAGACGATGTGGTGGCCGTCTTGCTATTGCTTCCTTCTGCAGTCTCCGGAGCGCGCTTCTTCTCCTTCGGTTTCTTCGTGAAGAGCTTTTCGGCTTCGGTGCGCACTTCCTTGTCCGACTTGAAAGCCTCGCGGAGTGCGTTATACTGAGCGTCGTTCAACTTGAAGCTCAAGTCGTTTTTCACCTCGCCCAAATTATTTCTCTTCTCCAGGAATTCAACTGCCGTTTGAAGTCCTATATTCAATTCACGTATTGCTTTGTTTAATCTGATGCCCATTCTTTCTTCTGTTCTTTTGTTTCTTTTTTCGCGTTATGTATGTTCAACGTTCTTTACTTCTCAAACTCCGCACGGAGAATCTTCAACACGTTGTCCACAGTTTCCTCTTCAAGGTCGGCTTTTTCCACCAGCATTTCACGGGGAGCGTTGAGCACATCCTTGGCAGTGTCGAGTCCGATACCCTTGATGGCATCGATAACCCACTGGTCGATTTCGTCTGAGAATTCGTCGAGATAGATATCCTCATTGGCCTCGCTGTCACTCACCTCACGGAACACGTCGATGGTGTATTCTGTCAGCATGGAAGCCAACTTGATGTTCATACCGCCACGGCCGATGGCCAATGACACCTCTTCTGGCTGGAGGTAGACCTCTGCCTTGTGGTTTTCCTCATCCACGTTGATGCTGTTGATACGGGCAGGACTCAAGGCACGCTGGATAAACAGCTTCACATTGGATGTATAGTTGATTACGTCGATGTTCTCGTTGCAGAGCTCACGGACAATACCGTGCACACGGCTACCCTTCACACCGACACAAGCGCCAACCGGATCGATGCGCTCGTCGTAGGTTTCCACTGCCACCTTGGCACGCTCTCCTGGGAGGCGGGCGATGCGACGGATGGAAATCAAGCCTTCCGCAATCTCCGGAACCTCAGCCTCGAGCAAACGCTGAAGGAACAAGGGACTGGTACGGGAAAGGATGATCTTTGGATTGTTGTTCTCGTTGTCCACACGGAGAATCACGGCACGCACAGCCTCGCCCTTGCGATACTGGTCGGCAGGAATCTGCTCACTCTTGGGGAGAATCAACTCATTGTTCTCGTCATCCACGAGCAGGATCTCGCGCTTCCATGTCTGATAAACCTCAGCAGAGATAATCTGACCGACACGGTCCTTGTATTTGTTGTATAAAGAGTCGTGTTCAAGCTCCAGAATCTTCGAAGCCAAAGTCTGGCGCAAGTTCAAGATGGCACGACGGCCGAACTTGGCAAAGTCGACCCGCTCGCTGACATCCTCGCCCACTTCATAGTCGGCTTCAATCTTGCGTGCGTCGGTGAGACAGATTTCCTTGTTCTCATCCTGCACCTCGCCATCAGCAACGACCACGCGGTTACGATAGATCTCGAAGTCGCCCTTGTCAGGATTCACGATGACGTCGAAATTCTCGTCACTACCGAAAATCTTGGCAATCACGTTGCGGAAGCTTTCCTCCAGCACGCTCACCAATGTAGTACGGTCGATGTTCTTCGTTTCTTTAAATTCCTTGAAGGTCTCGATCATATTCGGAGCTTCTTCTTCTTTCTTTAATGCCATAGCCTTTTATTTGAAACTTAATAAGTATTTTGTATATTTCACTTTATCCATCTGAAATGCGTGGTCCACATCGGAGAGCACGGGACGCTTCTTGCCTTCGACTTTCACTTTCTCCCGAACAGTTACCACGAAATCGTTGCCGTCGACACTCTTCAGAATGCCTTTGTATTTCTTTCCGTCCTCATCGAGCACTTCCACTTCCTGCCCCACAAAGTTCACATATTGCTGTGGAACCTTGAAAGGCTGGCCGAGACCGGCAGAACCCACTTCCAGTTCATAGTCTTCCTCGTCACGGCTCAAATGTTCCTCGACATAACGGCTCAGAGCCACACAGTCTTCTATCCACACTCCGTCAGCGTGGTCGATTTCAACGACAATCTTGTCGTCGGGGCTTACCATAATGTCAACAAGGAAATAGTCCTTGTCCTCAAGCCACTCGTCTACAATCTTCTTAACGACGTTCTTATCAATCATACGTATTATTTAAAATAAAATGAGGAACTCTTGGAGAGCTCCTCATTCCACTGAACGGTGCAAAATTACGAATAAATCCGCACACTCGCAAAGTTTTCGTTATATTTCGTTCATTTTTACGCATGATTATCCCTTTTGGAGGCTCCACAGCATGATAAGAGCCACCAAAACGATAACCATCAGGCCCAACACCATGATGCCGCGCATGAAACGGAAGTTGGGGTCATTTCTTTTCTTTCGCATTGTTTCCACTCAATATTGAATCGTATTTTTGCTTGTCGTTCAAGAGTTTCACGGCTTCTTTCCACTGCTTGTCAAAGCGGAGGGCATAGCGGATGGAGCCTTCCTGGAAATAATAGGCAGCCATAAGGTCGCTGGCTATCACATTCTTGATGACCTCCTTGTGAATGTCCAAATCCTTGGAGATGTTGTGGTTCAGTTTCTTTTTCAGTTGGTCAAGGTCGGTCTTCACATCATCATAGTAGCCTTCGAACTTGATGATTTTCTCCAAGTCCGCCAAGTATTTCTCGCTTTCCCGG
The DNA here is from genome assembly GCA_050873125.1 of Prevotella sp. Taxonomy (GTDB): domain Bacteria; phylum Bacteroidota; class Bacteroidia; order Bacteroidales; family Bacteroidaceae; genus Prevotella. The sequence continues at coordinate 2,149 of JBNMIE010000029.1, read as the reverse complement.
TCATAGGAGAATCCGCTCTTTGCCACCATCTGCTTGAACTGTTCATAGTCAGCATCGCTGATAGTAAAGGTGTCGGGAGCCGCCACCGTCGGATGATTCTTGATATAATCCAGCTCGTAGTTGTAGAGCACTTCCGTAGAGTCGCGTCCGCTGGAGGCGAGATAGAAGGCGATGTTGGGCAGGGAATCGGGCACAACCTCCACATCCGGCTTGATGCCGCCGCCATCTCTCACCTTCCTGCCATGCAGCGTATAGAACACTTTCGTCAGTGAATCGGGGATATGCACCTGATAGGCACCCGTTCCGTGTCCATACTTGATGGCCTGTATGCAACGACCACTGGGGATGTAGTATTTGTTGGTCGTGAGCTTCATCGTTCCGTTGTAGGGCAGTTCCATGGTCATCTGCACCAAGCCTTTGCCATAGGTCCGGGTGCCCATGATGACGGCACGATCGAAATCCTGCAGGGAGCCACTCGTGATTTCACTGGCACTCGCCGTATTCTCATCCACCAAAACGACCAAAGGCATCACGGTGTCAAGCGGTTCCACTGTTGTTTTATAGTCGTGGTTGGCACGTTCCATTTTGCCCCGATTGCTCACCACAAGCCGGCCTTTGGGAACAAAGAGGTTGACCAGTTGGACTGCCTCAGCCTCCGAGCCGCCGCCGTTGCCTCTTAAATCGAGCACCAGGCGTGTCATGCCTTGTCTTTTCAAGTCGATAAAGGCACGGCGCACACCCTTGGCGCAACCTTCCGTAAACTGCACCAGGTTGATATATCCCACATTCTTTGCCGGCATTCCATAGTAGGGCACTGCCGGCATCTGGATTTGCTTGCGCACCACTTTCACCTTGGCTATTTTGCCTGTCGTCGGCCGTTTATACTTCAAGATGAAAGTGGAGCCTGGCTCTCCCCGGAGATGGTCACGCACATAGTCCGAACTCTTGCCCACCATGGTCGTGTCGTCAATGGCGAGAATGATGTCGCCCTTCTTCAATCCGGCATCCGCAGCCGGCATATGGGCATAGGGCTGGTCGATCACCACATTCTTGAAAGCGAGATTATAGCGGATGACGGCACCGATACCTGCATATTTTCCAGTCAGCAACTGCTTAAACTCGCTGTTTTTCTCCTGCGGATAATATTCCGTATAGGGGTCCAGCGAGTGAAGCATGTAGTTGATTCCGTTCCCGATGACCACGTTCGGATCAAGGGAGTCGACATAGAGCATGTCAAGGTTCCGGTAGATGCTGTTGAACACTTCCAGATTCTTTGCCACCTCAAAATTATGGTCTTTTTTGTTTTGTGCCGTCATCGGCAGCACCATGGCGAGGAGCAATGCGATTGCAATTTTTCTCATACACATTATTATATATAGACAACATTCTTGAGCCTCTCACATCTTGCAGGAGACAAAAGATTTGCATTTCGACTACAAAAGTACATCATTACGCCCAAAAACTCCCCTCTTCCGCCCACTTTTTACAAAAAAATCGTCCTAAAGAGAATTTTTTCGCAAAAACATTTGGAGGTTTCAAATATTCATCGTACCTTTGCAACCGCAATCAAGAAACAAACTTCTTTTGCAAAACAAAATGCTTCAATAGCTCAGTTGGTTAGAGCACCTGACTGTTAATCAGGGGGTCGTTGGTTCAAGCCCATCTTGAAGCGCAAAAGTCAAAGCCTTGCAAGTCACAAACTTGCGAGGCTTTTTTGTTTTCATACATTTCAAAGTTGCACCCCTTTTGCACCCAATATTTTTATTCAGTCCTTCCCTTTGCACCCATTGCAGAATCCTTCTACATACAATTCTGCAAAATTAAAGATGATTTCAAGGGTTGTCAAGTATTAAAGTTGACAAGTTGAAAATCACTAAGGACTTTCAACTGTCAACAATACACTCTAAATAATTAGAAATCAATTTTTGTTTTTATTGGTTCTTGACATATTTGATCTATTTTAGAGTAAAAATTTGTCTTTTGTCGATTATACTCTAACTTAATCATAAACCCGTTGGCGGAATTAATTTAAGTTGATAAATATGAGTAAAAAGTTGTACATGTCGCTGATTTTTAGTAACTTAGTGGTGATCAAAACATTAAGTTCAAACCATCGTATGTACAACCTTTATACAAAATTCGTCAAAAT
>JBNMIE010000028.1:0-23047 GCA_050873125.1 Prevotella sp. | reverse complement strand
GGTTGGAGTTGTCTGCCAGCACATCGTTCACAATCTCGTTGATTTGCTCTTTCAGACCGTTGATGAAGTCACTGGCCTCATACTTCTTGTGCTCGATGTCGCGCAGTTTCTTCTCCCAGATACCTGTCAGCTCGCAACTCTTGAGCAGTTCCTCGTGGATGGTGTCGATAAGTTCGATGCCTGTCGGGGTGGCGAGCAGGTTCTTGCGCTCCCGTCGGATATAGTGGCGCTTGAACAAGGTCTCGATGATGCCGGCACGCGATGAAGGGCGTCCGATGCCGTTCTCCTTGAGGGCGGCGCGCAGTTCGTCGTTGTCCACAAACTTTCCTGCCGTCTCCATGGCTCGGAGCAGGGTTGCCTCGGTGTAGTATTTGGGCGGGGTAGTGTATTTCTCGGTGAGGGTTGGCTGGTGGGGGCCGCTCTCCCCTTGGGTGAAGGTGGGCAGGGTGCGCTCCTCGTCCGTCTTTTTCTCGTCGTTGTCCTGGGCAGTCTCCTCCTTGCTGTAGATGGTGCGCCATCCCGGACTGAGTATCTCCTTGCCGGTGACCTTGAACTCCACGTCCTCCACTTTGCCCAAGACGGTGGTGGTGGAGAACTTGCAATCGGGGTAGAACACGGCGATGAAGCGTTTGGCTATCAGGTCGTAGACATTCCGTTCCAAGTCCGTCAGTCCGGTGGCGGGAACGCCTGTCGGGATGATGGCGTGGTGGTCGGTCACCTTGGAGGTGTCGAACACTTTCTTGCTCTTGGGCAGGGGCTTGCTCAGTAATGGCAGAGTAAGCGACTCGTAACCGCGCAGTCCGCGCAACGTGGCGGGGCACTTGGGATAGATGTCGTCGCTCAGATATTGGGTGTCGACACGTGGGTAGGTGGTCAGTTTCTTCTCATACAGCCCTTGAATCAGGTTGAGGGTCATTTCGGCGGAATAGCTGAACTTCTTGTTGCATTCCACTTGGAGCGAGGTCAAGTCAAACAGATGGGGTGGCGCCTCGGTGCCTTTCTTCTTCGTCACACTGGTCACCGTGAACGGCTTCCCCTCGATGGTGGCAAACGATTGCTCGCCCTCTTCTTTCGAGGTGAACTTGCCCTTGGTGGCGGTGAAGAGCGTGTCGCGGTAGATAGTCGACAGCACCCAATAAGGTTCCGGCTTGAACTGGTCGATTTCCTTCTGCCTGTTCACGATGAGGGCGAGCGTCGGCGTCTGCACCCGACCGATGCTGAGCACCTGTTTGTTCTGTCCATACTTCAGTGTATAGAGGCGTGTGGCGTTCATTCCCAAAATCCAGTCGCCGATGGCGCGGCTCATGCCAGCCATGTAGAGCGATTGGTATTCTGCCTGGTCCTTCAGATTTTGGAAGCCCTCCTTGATGGCCTCATCGGTCATGGAGGAAATCCAAAGCCGCTTGACGGGGCATTTGGCTTGCGCTTTCTGCATCACCCAACGTTGGATGAGCTCTCCCTCCTGCCCGGCGTCACCGCAGTTGATGATGCCGTCGGCCTGCTGCATGAGTTTCTCAATGACGGAAAACTGCTTCTTGATACCCTCGTCCTCAATGAGTTTGATGCCGAATCGGGTGGGAATCATAGGCAAGGCGGCAAGGCTCCAGCGCTTCCACATGGGGGTGTAGTCGTCTGGCTCCTTGAGCGTGCAAAGGTGGCCGAATGTCCAGGTCACCTGGTATCCGTTACCTTCCATATATCCGTTGTGAGAACTGGTGGCACCGATGATGCGTGCAATATCCTTTGCCACACTCGGTTTCTCGGCAATACAAACTATCATTTATTCTTCTTTCTTGGGTTCAATCGAACTGCAAAGTTAATGCTTTTTCCCCACTTACGGGGCATCAATAGCCTAAATCTTCATCCACGAGAATCACGATGTGCCGTTTTGCGGGATGCGAATTGCGCAAGAAATGAATGTAATTGCAGATGCTCTGCGGAGAGTTGCAGTTGTGGCAGACGCCGTCTTTCATGCAGGGGGTGTTGATGTCGAAGCGGGCGGCGTTGATGGGAGCAGCCGTCGACCGTGCCCTTGCCAAGGCTGAGGGCACATCCTGGCAGACCTTGTTGAGGCCCACGACAAGGATGACACGCTTTGGTCCCCAGGTGATGGCTGCCACACGGTTTCCGTTGCCGTCGATGTTGACGACGACACCGTCCTCACTGATGGCATTGGCACTGCAGAGATAGAAATCGCAGTCGAACGCTTTGCGGTAGATGACTTCCTTTTGGCCCGGGTCGGTGATGGTGTCGCGGTCATACACTTCGTAGGGACCGGCGGCGAGGGCTCGGGTGATGCCCGTCTCCCGGATGGTCTTCGACCCTCCCCAGGTCACACTGCTGCCTTCTGGAATCAGGCTTTTCACCTTGTCAACAGCCTGCTCGGCAGTCTTGCAAAAATACGCCTCAAAGTGTCTGCGTTCCAAATTGGCTATCAACTTGTGTGCCAATTTTTCGTTTCTTATTTCTCTTGGTGTGGTCATAATGATGTCTTTTCTAAAGTCATTTATGCAAAAATAGTGCAAACGAGCGCAAAGAAAGCTTGCTTTCAATTTGCCGAGTGCAGCCTATTTTATGCAAAAATACAAGTTTTTTATGAGATTCTTTGTACCTTCGTGCAAGTTTTTTGACCTAATATAGTTATAATAATAGACAAAGACAAGAAACGATGAAGACAAGACTATTAGCATATATGCTCACCGCCATGATGCTTGTGGCGCTCTCCGCCTGTTCGAGTTCCGAGGAGGAACCGATGGAGAAAGACGCTTGGAGCACGGCGGAGACCAACTATAAGGGAACGTGGACGATAGGAAACCAGCGCGTGGACGGACACATGACCGTGTCGCCTTACCAGTTCTCATATACCGACTTCCCGATGGCACAGCTGCTGTCGGAGATGTTGCCGGACCATGCCGTGGCATGTTCTTCGGGTGTCTACGCCATGGAATATACCCTGCAAGGATCGTCGGACAAAGCCGCCTATTATACGCTTCGGGACAATGTGTGGCAGACTTCAGCCCAGATAGACGGTGAGGACAAACTGGTCCGCTTGAAGTTTGTCACCCTGCCGGTCAATATAGGTTTCCAGACAGGCAGTCAAGCCACTTATTCCCAAATGTCGGGCAGCTATCTGGTGACTTTGCGGCTCACGGCATACGAGATTGTAGACAAGGCGGGAAGTGTGGAGAAAAACGAGACGTGCAATGTGACCATGTCCTTCACCACCCATAAATAACACCTATTCAGCAATATAAATTGGAATCAGAAGAACAACTGCTCCGTGGAGTGAGAGATGGAGACCGCAAGGCTATGCGTGAGGCATATGAGCGCTATGCGGGCTATGCGGCATCGGTCGTCAGACGCTATGTCGCAGACACCGATGCTGCCCACGACTTGCTGCAGGACAGCTTCATCAAGGTGTTCACCCGCATCAGCACGTTTACCTATCGGGGAGAGGGTTCGTTGAAGGCATGGATACTGCGCATTGTCGCCAACGAGGCGCTCAACTATGTGCGCCAAAACCAGAAGATCACCTTCACGGACAATGTGCCCGACGCGCCGGATGAAGAGCCTGACGTGGCACGAGTGCCCTCCGGGGTGCTGATGGACATGATAGCCCAGTTGCCGCCAGGCTACAGAATGATACTCAACCTCTTCGTCTTTGAAGGCAAGAAACACAAGGAAATCGCCCAACTGCTGGGCATTAAGGAGAGTACATCCGCCTCACAATTCCTACGGGCCAAACGACAATTGGCACAGATGATTACGGACTATTTAAACAGACAATGACATGAACAAAGATATATGGACAGACAAACTTCGGGACAAGCTGGCGGATGCACAGTCGCCAGTGCCTGAGGATTTGTGGAAAGACATCGAACAGAAGCTTGATGCGCTGCCTGTGGACAAGCGCAAACCGCGTGTGCTGCCTATCTATCGTTGGGTGGCAGCGGCAGCATGTCTGCTGTTGCTTGTCGGGGTGGGGGTGTCCCTCCTTCATCAGACAACGACGCTGCCCGCTGAAATCGCAGTTCCGGCAGATGGAGGAAGACAGATGGCGCAAGGAAAACCGAATGCTTCCTCATCTTCCAATGCATCAACTCCTTCCGCTGTTTCAGCCTTATTGGCAAAGGCGGAACCGAATGTCGTCATGAGCAACAAACGGAATGAAAAGCCGCTGTCGGTTTCCTCAGAAGACATCGTGGAGGAGGCGGTGCCAGCTCCAACGGCAATGTCGTCCACCGACGAGCCCCCTGTGGAATCGGCTCAAGCTAAGAAGACTCTGCCTCCGATGCCGAAGGCAAAAATGCAAGGAAAGTCAACCCCTCAGGATAATGCCCGTTCAGAAACCCGCTTTGTGGCTTCTTCCGCTTCCCGTCATGCCCGTTCCGCAGGATGGAGTGCGGGTGTCTATGCGTCCAATGTCATGTTGGGCAATATTTCCAGTGGCGTAAACTCAGCTCCAGTGTTGGCGGTGATGTCGAACAATTTCTATGCCGAAATGGATGCCGACAACAAATTGATGGCGGCTTCACGTCCCCGTTATGTTGAAGATGCCAAGGAGAAGGCCGACCACAAGATGCCTGTCAGCTTCGGTGTGTCCGTGAAATACCAACTCACAGACCGTTGGGCTTTGGCGACAGGTGCGGTCTACACCCGCTTGCGTTCAGACTTCACCCACCAGACGAGCACCGGAAGCATTGTTGACGAGCAGGTGCTCCACTACATCGGAGTGCCGTTGAAGGTGGAATATCGGGTGTGGAGCATCGGCGGATTTTCTTCCTATCTGACAGCCGGTGGCGAAATGGACAAGAACTTCAAGGCGAAAGTGGTGACAGACGGAACGGAACAAGACATCAGGAAAGACCGTCTGCAATGGTCGGCTGATGCGGCTGTGGGCGCTCAATACAACATTATTCCCCAGTTGGGCGTCTATGTGGAGCCGGGAGTGAAGTATTATTTCAACAACCACTCGCAGGTGGAAAACACCTTCAAGGACAAACCTTGGAACTTCAATCTGCAGATAGGATTGCGGTGGAATCTTGATAATAACAAGAAGTAGGCTTGCGATATTGGATAATAATGCCTAAATTTGCAGACAAAAACAAAATATGAGCAAAGGTAAACTACAGAAATTTGCCGAGATGGAGACTTTCAAGAACGTTTTCCAATATCCGTTCTCGGTGATTGACAATGTGCCGTTTGAGATGAAAGGCAAGTGGCGCGAGCAATATTTTCATAATGACAACCCCATTGTCCTGGAGCTTGGATGCGGCAAGGGAGAGTATACCGTAGGACTGGCAAAACTCTTTCCCGATGTCAACTTCATCGGTGTCGACATCAAGGGTGCCCGCATGCACACCGGAGCCAAGCAGGCGCTGGAAGAGAATCTTCCCAATGTGGCATTCTTGCGCACCAACATCGAAATCATCGACCGCTTCTTTGGCGAGGGTGAGGTGCAGGAAATATGGCTCACGTTCAGTGACCCTCAGATGAAGAATCCGCGCAAACGGCTCACCAGTACTTACTTCATGGAACGCTATCGCCGCTTCCTCGTCGATGGCGGACTGATTCACTTGAAGACGGATTCCAACTTCCTCTTCACCTATACCACCTATATGGTCAACGGCAATCATCTGCCTGTGCTCTTCCGCACGGAGGATCTTTACCACACAGAGGGCATCGATGATGAGACACGGAAGATTCTTGCCATTCAGACATACTATGAAAGCCAATGGATAGACCGTGGATTGAATATCAAATACATGAAGTTCCGCCTCCCCCACGAGGGACAACTTGTGGAGCCGGACGTGGAAATTCCACTCGATGACTACCGCAGCTATCGTCGCACCAAGCGCAGTAGTTTGGAAACAAGCAAATAGTAAGAATCGAAGGTCATAAAATTAGACTTTCGTTTAAAATAAAAAAGGAAGGATTCTATCGGGAACCCTTCCTTTTTTAGTATGCTTTTGCCAAAGTCTATCTGTATTGGCTCAGTTTCGGATACTTGCTGTACAAGTTCTTGTTCTGCAACTCCTCATTGGCAAGAATACGATAGAGGTAGTAGATGCTGTTCTTCGTAAAGGCAGAACCATCGGGGAGTTTTGTGGTGTAATGACCTTCTCCCGTGGCTGTTTGGGGATCATTTGTGGTGTCATTGTCCTCATACACGGTTACCCCTTCCACATCGTGCGCCTCACGTTCCACGCTCTGCTGGTTGCGGATAATGTCGGTGAGAGAGAATCCCTCGCCCCACAGTTCCTTGCGACGTTCCATCCAAATGGCTTGGAGCAAGTCGTCCCCCGTAGCGGTAATGGCAGGAGCGGTCTTGCCTTTTTTCATGCGGGCTTGTTGCAAATCATGCAGCAAGTCACGTGCTTCGCCTTCCTTGTTGATGTGGGCAGCGGCTTCCGCTTTGATGAGGTAAATCTCAGAGGTGCGCATCAAGGCATAGTTGGTGAGGTCGTTGTCCTCGTCCACCATCTTGAACTTGTCGTTTAGCAAACGTATGGTTTCACCTCCTTGCAGTGTGTATCCCCATTGTTTGAAGAGGTCTCCACGATAGTCGTCCTCACTGAATTTGGCTGCAAAGTTCGGGTCTACACAGAGACTGCCATAGCCGTTGAGCGAGTTGCACTTGAACCATCCCACAGTGGCGCCATCGTTGTCGTCAAGAGTAGAGGTGTATGCCCACAACCATTCTTTATTGGTGTAGTCGTTGAAGCCCTGCTTGTATTCACTTTCCGTCATCAGATAATTGTTGCGCTCCAATACTTGTGATGCGTAGTTGTAAGCGTCTTCCCACTGACGTGCATAGAGGCAGGTGCGTGCCAGTAAGCCTAATGCCGCCGTATAGTCTATCTTGTATTGGTTGGCTTGTGCCGAACCGTGTGAATAGCTTGATGGTATCAACTCGACTGCTTTCTTCAGGTCGCTGATGGCCTGGGCGTAAACCTCCGACACGCTTGATGCGGGATTGCCGCTCAAGGCTGTGCCGAGTGTGGTCGGCTCGGTGTAGATGGGCACACACACGGCATTCGGATCCTTGTCGATGGCGAACGAATAATGCGAGGCGAGCATCATATACATGAAACCGCGGGTGGCGTAAGCTTGTCCCTTGATGCGGTTCTTGTCACTCTGTGTGCCAGAAGCCTTGTCTACATAGGCGATAACATTGTTGCTGTTGTTGATGGCGTCGTAGCACATCTCCCAGCAGAAACGCACGTGCTGTGCACGGCCATAGCCTGCTGTGAGGTTGTAGCCATCCAAAAAACCATAGCTCTTGGCTTTCACGCAGTCGCTGCCCATGAAGTCGTCATTGAGCAGAATGGCGCCAAGACCAACTGATTGTACGGTGATGCCTTCGTTGAACACATAACTCCATGTGCCGCGCAGCACGTCATCGGCATACGTAGTGCTCTTGAATGCATTGTCAGCATCAAGAGAGGTGGTTGGTGCGGTGTCGAGGTCGCAGGCCGTAAGGGTGGCGAGTGCGGTGAGCGCTACGCCTATTTTTGTGATATACTTATTCATAATCCTATTTTCCTTTTACCGTTAAAGTTTAACATTGATGCCGAATGAGATGGTCTTCATGGCAGGGTAGCGATATTGCACCATACCACTGAGCGGCTGCTCTGGGTCAAGACCTTGCTGGCTGTGGATGGTGAAGAGATTCTCTGCCTGTACAAACACATTGACATCTTTCAGATATGCGTAGTGTACCAGATTCTGCGGCAACTGATAGTTGAGCGTCACAGTCTTCAAGCGGAGGTAGCTGCGGCTTACCAACCAGCGTGAGGAAGAACTGGTGAAGTAGCTTGTCTTGTCGTACATCAACTTTGGAATGTCTGTGTAGCGATTGTCTTCTGTCCAGCGGTTGAGCATATTCTTGCTCAGCGTGTTGCCGTTTCCGCCGGATACACCTATCATGCTCACATAGTCGCTATTGTAGAGCTTGCCTCCCAAAGCGTAGGAGAACTGTGCCGAAAGGGTGAGGCCTTTCCAACGCACGTCGGTGGAGAAACCTCCACTCAGCGATGGCAGAGAACTGCCGCACTTCACTTTATCTTTCTTCTGGTCCAGACTGTTGTAGTCTTCCGTCACCAGCTTGTTGCCGTTGTCGTCATAATAATACCACTGCGGATTACCATTGTCGGGGTTTACACCAGCCCATTCAAAGAGCCAGAAGTCGTAGAGCGAACCGCCTTTGACCCATTTCTTGCTGCCCTGCCACATCACGTCGCTGGGCAGTTCCACAATCTTGTTCTTGTAGGTGGTGGCATTGACAGAGAGTTTCCATGTCCAGTCCTTAGTACGGATGGGTGTACCATTGAGGGTGAACTCCCATCCATAGTTCTTCAGTTTGCCGATGTTGGCGTCGATACTGCTGTATCCCGAAGAAGGAACAAGGCTGCGTGCGAAGAGCAAGTCCTTGGATGCGCGTTCGAAATACTCGATGGTACCCGACAGACGGTCACCGAAGAAGCTGAAATCCAAGCCGACATTGGTGTTCAAGTTGGTCTCCCATGTCAGTTCGGGGGTAGCCATACGTGAAGCGTGGAGGGAATTTTCACCTTGGAACTTGCCGATGCTGTAGAGTGCCTGATAGGCATAATAGCCCACGTTGTCGTTGCCCTGTGCACCATAGCTGGCGCGGAGAGTCAGATTGTCAACCCATTTCAAGGATTGTATCCACTTCTCGTTCGAGATGCGCCACGAACTGCCTACAGACCAGAACGTGCCCCAACGGTGGCCGGGGGCAAAGCGTGAAGAACCGTCTGAGCGGAGCGAAACACTACCGAAATAGGTGCGCTTGTAGGAATACTCGGCACTGCCGAAGAAACTGAGCAACTTGTATTGGTCGCTGTTGCCTTCGAAGGAAACTAAAGTAGAAGCCACATCCGGCTCGTAATAGCCGTCTGCAATCACGCCAGAACGTTGTCCACCGAAATTAGAGGTGTTGAATTCATAATACTCTTGACCCACCATGGCATGGATGTTGTGCACATTGGCAAATGTGTGCTCATAGTTTATCACGTTGTTGATGGTGAAGCCGGTGGTGCGGGTGTTGCCTTTATAGGATGTGCCCACAGGATTCTTGCCATAAGTAGGGTTGGAATAGTCGTGCTGGAACAAACTGTTGTAGTCCAGGTTGACGGTCATCTTGTAGCTCAAATCCTTGATGGGGTCAATCTTGATGAAACCCTGTACGGTGGCAGCGTCGCGGTTGCGTTCATGCTTGTCGTAGAGCATGGAATGAGCCAAGTTCATGCCCGAGTAGCTGTTGGCACGATATTTACCATAGTCAGGGATGCGGTTGCCGCTTTCGTCGAGCAGATAGGCGCCCGTGTCGGGGTCACGCTCATAGACGGGATAGAACGACGGCATGTTGCGGGCAAAGAGCACCACGTTGTCTGTACGGGTGTCGTTCTGTTTGGGATAGCTCTGTGAAGAGTGTGCACCAGAGAGGTTCAAACCAACTTGCAACCAACTCTTCAGATTAGAGGTGACGTTGGCACGTACGTTGTAGCGCTTGAAGCCGGAGCAAATGTATGCACCCTGGTCGTCCAAATAGCCCAGCGACAAATAGTATTTTGAGTTCTTGCTGCCACCAGACACGCGTGCGCTCAAATCGGTATAGTGCGCATTCTGTGTCATGGCATCCTCCCAACTGTCATCCCACAACGGTGTGGCGCCACTTACAATCTTTCCATTTGTGCCCACAGGCTGTGCATACTTTGAACCGTAGGGGTTGATGCCGAGCACTTTGGCGACATTGCCCGATGCCTTGACGGCTGCATCGTCAGCAGAGAGTCCGTCGCTCACATACTTGTTGCGCATGGCTTCCCACTGCAACTCGAAATATTCGTTGGTGGAAAGTTGTTCATAGTCAGCCACGGCACGGCTTGAGAAACCATACTTGGCTGTGAGTTCGATGGTTGGTGCGGAGCCTTGTGCTCCTTGCTTGGTGGTAATCATCACCACGCCGTTGGCGGCACGTGAACCATAGAGCGATGCTGCAGCGGCATCCTTGAGCACGGTCACTGAAGCGATGTCCTGGCTGGAAATGTTGGCGAGCATGCCGTCATAAGGCACACCGTCTACCACATAGAGTGGAGTGGTGGAGGCATTGACCGATCCCACACCGCGGATGTACACCGAAGCATCCTCACCCGGCTGACCGCTTGTGGAGAATGACTGCAAACCTGCCACGGAGCCTTGCAGGGCCTTTGAGACGCTGCTCACCTGTGAGTTGGCAATCTTTTCACCGGTCACCACACCGGCAGAACCTGTAAAGGTGGATTTTGTGCGTGTGCCGTATGGCACGGAGATGACCACTTCGTTGAGCTCTTCTGATGATTCAGTGAGCGTCACCACAAGTTGAGACTTGCCTTTTATGGGCACGTTGACGGTGGTATAGCCTACAGAAGTAAACTGCAATGTGGCGTTTTTGTCGGCTTCAACAGTGAACTTTCCGTCTATTGAAGTCATGGTTGCGACTTTCTGTCCCAGCACCTTGACGGTTACTCCGGGTACAGACTCTCCTTTGGTGTCTTGTACAGTTCCGCTTATTCTGATCTTTTGGGCATGAGCGCATACGACCATAAGCAAAGCTATCAAGACAGAAATCAATCTGTTCATAACTTTGTCGTTAATGTTTAAACAATTATTTTATTTGTCTCTCTCTTTAATTTGATTTATTTCTCTTTTCTAAACTTATGTATAAATACATCTTATATATTCATTGTCAAAGGGTGACTCTACACGCTATAGACATGATATATTTTGAATTTTATGTCCTTTAGTACGTTTTGATTATTGTATAAACGTATTGTTTTGTTCTATTTCCTCTCTTTAATCGCCGGCAAAATTACTAAATGAAAAGAGAATCAGGTATAGATAATAAGTTTAATTAGATTTTTTTTTCTATTATTAACCCTCCGTTTCGCAAGCGAAATAGATGGTTCCGCATGGGAAAATAGCGGATAGAAAGAGCCTGGGGCGATGCTTTGTGTAGTCGAAAAGGCAAGGTGTTCCTTATTGTTCTTGGCGAATGCTGAAATTCGCAGGATCGGTCACCACGAGCTTGCGGTTCGTGACAGGGTGGCGGAAGCGGATTTCCTCGGCATGGAGATACAGACGGTCTGATGGCTTGCCATAGAGCGGGTCACCCTGGATGGGGCATCCCAACCCTTCATGGTGGGCGCAATGCACCCGCAACTGGTGGGTACGGCCTGTGTGAGGATAGAGGGCGATGAGCGTTTTCCCATCGTGCTCTTCCATGACATGATAGCTTGTGATGGCACGTTTGCCGTGTTCGGGGTCCACCAACTGTCGGGGACGGTCGTCGAGATCTGGTCGCAAGGGCAGGTCGATGGTGCCGTCCCGTTTCACGTTTGGAGCGAGTGTGCCATTGAGCACAGCCATGTAGCGCTTCTTCACTTCATGGCTGATGAATTCTGCCTGCAGTGCTTGGTGCACCTCCTTGCTCTTGGCGATGACCATCAGTCCGGAGGTGTCCATGTCGAGCCGGTGGACAATGAGCGGACCGTTGGCTTCTGGCCATTGTGCCGCTGCCCAAGAGTAGACAGAGATGAGGCCGTCTTTGCCCGGCACGGAGAGCATGCCGCTCGGCTTGGACACCACGGCGAGCCATTCGTCTTCATAGACAACGGTAGGTTCTCCAGCATGGCGGATGGTGGCAAGCGGGTTCGGCTCCACCTTGAGCCCTTGGAGCATGAAGTCGAGCAGGGGCTTGCACTTGCTGCGACAGGCTGGGTAGAAATGCAGATGGTGGCGCACTTCGGTCTTGGGCGACAGCCCCCACCAGAACTCAGCCATGCAGACTGGCTCGTAATGGTGGCTGTAGGCCCATTGCAGGAGTTTGGGTGCGCAACATTCTCCCGTCCCGGAAGGTGGAACGGCATGGATGTCCTTATAGAAAATGTCGTTCACCGTGCGTGTCTCCCCATGCGCGTTGAGCAACTTGTATTGGTCGAAAATCCATCGCTGCAACTCGTCCGACATTTGCTTGCGCTGCTGTTTCATCTGTTCTATTTCCTGGTTGATAGTCTTCAGTTTCGCTTCGAGTGCCAGCTTTTCTTCCTGTGCGGCTTGCCGCATACGTTTCAGTTCCGCCTTTTGATGTTGGCTTTGCCGAATCATTTCTTCCTTGTCTTTCTCTTGAAGCCCGTCTTCTTGGCGACGTTTGTCACGGATTTTCTTAGCCTCAACCATGAGTTGTCGTTGTGCCAAAATGCGTGTGTTCCATTTTTCTTCGTTGCGTTTGATTTCGTCGATGAGGGCGAGCCGATCCGGTGCTTGGGTGAGTTGGGCGATGTGGTGGTTGAGGTCGGTGATGGCTTTCTCACCTTGTTTAAAATGGCCGTCGGGTTGCAGCAAGTCGTAGACTGCCGGTACGAAATAGTCGAGCCGGTTGCTTCCGGCGAGCAATCCGGAGAAAGCGGCGAGAAATCCTAATGTTCCAGCTGTGTCCCGCACTACAAGCACACCGAACATCTTGCCCTTTTCCAACTCGTCTTTCCACTGCTCCTGTGCGGTTAAATAGCGTTGCAGCTCATCGCACGCCAGGCGTGCCAGGGGATGAGGCTCGTAGCAGAAGGGGAAAGTGAACTGTTCCGGTGCCGGAATGTCGGAAAGTAAAGGATGAAATGTTGTCATGTTTGCAAAGTTACACTTTTTCCTTTTATTTTCGGAAGAATATAGGTCAATAATGCTTCGACATTGTTCCATTCTACTCTGAAAACGATATAAATTATTAAAAAATTTTGTAGGTAAAGCGATAAACACTAAATTTGTGATTCAAATAAAGCTGATTATATGGAAAATCTAACACAACTGCCCATTTCCTGTGTGGAAGTGAGGATGGACAGTTCCAATTCTGAGGGATTCAGTAAAGCTTCGCTCCAGCACGATTGGGGCACGATGTCCATTATCCTGTGTGATGCAGGTCGAATGAAAGTAAATGTCAACGACCAGGAGATTGTAATTGAAAAGGGTGACATGTTGTTCGTCAATGCATTTATGTTTATGCATGTGATGGATGTGAGTTACGATTTTCATGGGCACGTCATGGTGGCTAAGTCTTCCGTGATGTTCCCTATCGTCAAGTCTATCCTCGACGTTAACAGTCAATTGTATTTCAGAAAGCATCCGTTGATGCACCTTGACCCTAACCGCTATGGCGAAATGGAGAGCGTCTCGAAGCATTTGGAACGCCGCATATTATATGAGAAAACAAGTTCGTTGAAAGGACCGAAATGGATGGTGGCGCACGAATTCACCATGTTAATATTCCGTGCGCTGGTGCTTAAGGCGCTTGATGTGTGCCTTGAGAATGCCATGCCGTCATCCAGCTATAACGACCGTTCAGACGCTTTCGTATACCAGTTTATCGTGGAAGTGTTCAACAACTATCGTGAACACCGCGAGGTGATGTTCTATGCCGCCACGATGTGCGTGTCGCCAAGCTACCTTTCCACAGTGGTGAAGCAGAAGACGGGGAAGCCAGCCTTGCAGTGGATCATTGACCTCGTCATCAATGAGGCCAAGCAGGAGCTGAGATACACCAACAAGTCCATCAAGGAAATTTCCGTGAACCTGAGCTTCAGCACTCAGTCCTTCTTCGGAAAATATTTCAAGAAGTATGCCGGTATGTCGCCTAAGGCCTACCGTGAGAAATTCAAGTTCTCCTAAAAAGGATTCATAGGTAATTGATAAATACAAGAGGGGACGCAATCTTCATGAAGGATTGCGTCCCCTCTTGTGTTTGATAGCTTGCTCCATTTGAATCATCCTCCGCCGTTCAGAAATCGCAACCCGCTTGTTCAAGATTCGCTACAAGCGGACTTGCAATTCGCTAATGGCAGACTAAGGATCCGTTAATGGCGGACTAACAACTTTTTCACCGCGGTGAAAATTCCGTTAGTGGCACACTAACGCATTGCTAATGGCACACTAACGACTCTCTTCTCGGTGAGAAGCATGGAAAAGCCCCGTGCCGGGAGAGTGGCACGGGGCTTTTTTGTCGATATCAGAGGTAGGCTCTGTTATTTGATGTCCTCCAAGATTTGCTCCACAGTCAAGTGGTTGTCTGTGAGCATCTGCTGATAGTCATATCGGTCGTAGAGTCCCTTCTTCACGCCATAGCAGTAGGTCTTCACCTCGGAAGCGCCGTAGAAGCGGGCGATTTTCTCTCCGAAGCCACCCTCCAGTGCTCCGTCTTCGAGAGTCACCACCTTCTTGTGGTCGGCCTTCAGGGATTCGAGCATTTCGGTGTCAAGGCCGGTGATGTATCGTGGATTGATGAGTGTGGCGTTGATGCCGCGTTTCTCCTTGAGGGCGGCAACGATCTGCTCGCCCATGGAATAGAAGGCGCCGAGAGCGACAATGGCCACTTCTGATCCCTTCTGGGTCATCTCAAACCGGTTCAACTGGCTGTAGTCCTCGTCGAAAGTGCGGCTGCTGTGGACAACGGCGCCACCTGGCACGCGGATAGCCACCGGATGTTCGGTCTGCCTGATGCCCCATGCCATCATCGCCTTGTATTCTTCCCAACAGGTTGGGGCGAGGTATACGAGGTTGGGAATGTTGCTCAGCATGGCGATGTCATAGAAGCCGATGTGCGTGATGTCGTTCATGCCGAACACCGAACCGAGGAACACGTTAATCAGTGCAGGGTTGCCGTTGATGCAGAGATCCTGGGCAATCTGGTCGTAGGTGCGCTGGATGAAGGTGCTGTAGACATTGTAGACAGGGCGGATGCCGCCCTTCGCCATGCCGGAGATCATAGCCACGGCCTGCTCTTCAGCGATGCCCACGTCCACGTGCTGCTTGCCCACTTCCTCGCGGCGGCTGCGGAAGAATCCGGCAACGGTAGGAGTACCGGAAGTCACAGCCACAAGCTGCGGATCCTTTTTCATCTCTTCCACGAGATAGGCACCCGTCAGTTCACCATAGTCCTCGGCGTTTGACTTGTCTTTCAGTTCACCCGTGGCGATGTCGAACGGCATGCTCCAGTGCCAGCGCTCCTTGTCGGTCTCGGCGGGTGTGTATCCTTTTCCTTTCAAGGTGTGGATGTGTACCACCACGGGACGGCGAGTGTCTTTCACGCTTTCCAGGGTCTTGATGAGCGTTTCCACGTCGTTGCCGTCAGCCACATAGACATAGTCCAAGCCCATAGCCTTGAAGAGGTTGCACTCTGCCTTGCCGTTGGTCTCGCGGAGCAACTTCAGATTCTTGTAGAGTCCGCCGTGGTTCTCGGCGATAGACATCTCGTTGTCGTTGACGATGATGATGATGCCTGTGCCCAGTTCGCCAGCCTCGTCGAGTCCTTCCAAGGCCTCTCCACCGCTCAGCGAACCGTCACCGATGACCACCACGATGCGCTCGTCTGTGCCCTTGATGTCGCGTGCCTTCTGCAAACCTGTGGCGAGCGAGATGGAGGTGGAAGTGTGACCCAATTCAAATGTGTCGTATTCGGGAGACTCGGCAGGGCTGCTGTAGCCCGAAACTTCCTGGAAGCGGCTGTTGTCGGTGTAGCCGAACGCACGGCCGGTGAGCATCTTGTGTGGATAACTCTGGTGGGACACGTCGAAGACAAACTTGTCTTTCGGTGCGTCGAACACATAGTGCATGGCGATGGTGGCCTCCACAATGCCCAGGTTCGGGCCCACGTGGCCACCCACATTGCTGTCGCGGTTGAGCACGCCTTGGCGTATCTCGTCGGCGAGTGTGTGAAGCTGCTCCATGTTGAGCGCCTTCACGTCTTTCGGTGAGTTGATTTTCTCTAAATACATATACTGTTCTTTTTATTGATTTCCGCTGCAAAGTTACGGCAAACCTGCCATATAGGAGGTAAACAAATTACAGAATGATGGAAATAAAATACCGCAGAAGCCCACTTTAATAGTTAATTTCCCTTAAACATCCCCTCTTCATGCAAGTTTTAGACGCTTCTTCCGTTTTTCTCAAAAACAATATAACGTAAGAATTATGATGAACAAGACAATGAAAGGTATGGCCCTTGTGGGCATGGCGTCGCTGATGGCGGCATGTGGTTCCACGAAAAAGGCAGATTCAAGTATGGTAGTGACCAAGCCCGCTCCGGGCATGGAGATGGACGCGGCTTTCGGACAACCTGCCGACAACGATCTTGTGGCCAAGAACAATACATTCGCCTGGAACCTATTCAAGCAGGTGGCGCAACAGGACAACAAGGTGATTTCCCCACAGAGTGTCACCTATTTGATGAGCATGCTTGCCAATGGCGCCAATGGCGCGACGCAGCAGGAAATACTGAAGACGCTGGGTTGGAAGGGTGTCCCCCTGTCGGACATCAATGTCAACAGCCGCCAACAGTTGGTAGAACTTCTCAAGGCAGACCCCTCTACCGACATCAGCATAGCCAACTTCATTGCTTGCAACAAGGGCTATCCACTGAAGTCGGAATTCATGAAGAGCATTGCGGGCAATTACAAAGCTTCCATGCAAATGCTGGATTTCAGCAGTCCGAAAGCCCTTGAGACCATCAACGGATGGTGCAAGAAAAACACGAAAGGCATGATTCCGCAGATTATCGACCAGGTGGAACCCAGTGCACTTTCCTATATCATGAACGCCATCTATTTCAATGGAGCATGGGCAGACAAGTTTAACAAGGACCGCACACAACTTGAGAACTTCCGTGGCTATACACGCAACATCCAGAAGGTGCAGATGATGCACCGCAAGGCCAACTACTACTATGGCTTCAACGATGTCTGCGCAGCGCTCAACTTGCCTTATGGCAATGGCAGCTTCCGCATGACCATCCTCCTTCCTAACGAGGACAAGTCTATCCAGGATGTGCTCAGTGCCATGACGGCGCAGCGCTTGCAGGTCATGACGCAGCAGATGGCGGAATATCGTGTGGATGTGAAATTGCCACGCTTCACCACCGAGACCACACTCCCGCTCAACGATGTGGTGGCAAAGCTTGGCGCTTCCAGCATGTTCTCAGCCGGAAAGGCAGACTTCAGCAAGATGACAAATGAGGGCTTCTTTGTGTCGAAGATGCTGCAGAAGGCGAAGATTGAGGTGACTGAAGAGGGCACCAAGGCGGCTGCCGTGACCGCTGCCGTGATGATGCGTGCCATGGCGCCCGGCGACGAACCTCGCAGTGTCAACTTCCATTGCGACCGTCCTTTCCTCTACGTCATTTCGGAGAGCAACACTGGCGCCATCCTCTTCATGGGACAGTTTACAGGAAACGAATAGGATAACAACCGTATAAAAGCAGAAAAGGAGTGTCAAATCCATCATCGGACTGACACTCCTTTTTCTGTTATCGTTTTTTATCGGACTACTTGAAAATGCTGAAGTTCACACTGCCGTATGAGCGGTGCTCCACAAAGTGGGGATGGTCGGTGAACTGATGGTCTTTGCCGTGCTCGAAAACAAAGTAACCACCATCGTTCAGAAGCTCCTTACTGAAGATGATGTCGGGGATGGTGGGCAATTCTTTCAGCGCATAGGGCGGGTCGGCAAAGATGAAATCAAACTTCTGACGACACGTCTTCAGGAATCTGAACACATCGCCACGGATAATCATGTCGTTGTCCACTCCCAGTTTCTTCACACACTCCCGTATGAAGTTGGCATGGTCGCGGTCGGCTTCCACACTGACCACCTCCTTGCAGCCACGCGACACAAGCTCGAGCGAGATGCTGCCGGTGCCCGAAAAGAGGTCGAGCGCCATGGCGTCTTCAAAGTCTATGTAGCCATTCATCACGTTGAAGATGTTCTCTTTGGCAAAGTCTGTGGTGGGGCGCGCCTTGAATGAGCGTGGCACGTCGAAGTGGCGACCCTTGTATAGTCCTGTGATAATTCTCATTGGTTTGATGTTTTATGGTGAGTCACTTGCAGACAAAAGTGGTGAGCAAGTCGAAGGGGAGTTCCTTGATTTGAGTGATGGGGGCACGGTTGAACTCCGCCGAAGGGTTGACGAGGAACACCTTTTGCACGTATTTGCGCAGGTTGTTCATCAGCCATTCGCTTTGCGGCGTGTTGCCGGCAATGTGCAGTTCGTCACGTTCGGCATCCATGCCTAATTGTTTCCATACATAGAGCAGGAAATAGACGGCATCGTGGGCACTTTCCGTGTCGTAGGTATTGGCAAACTTGAACCGGTTTTTCTGGAAACAGATGATGTCGAGCTTGCGGTCATGGAAATAGCCGAACAGCTTTTTCCGGGGACCAGCGAAACTTCTCCGATAGAGATACTTCCACACGGGGAGGGAGACAGGCGATATGCGTAGGTCGGAGAAATGGTCATCGAGCACCAACTTCAGGTCGCGGTTGACCCCGAAAGTGGCGACAACATTCTGTTCTTGCAGCACTTTGTTGAGCACCAACTCGTTGGGGTGCCCCTTGAAAGTGTAGTTGTAGAGCGTCTCGGCTTGCGCCTCCTGGAATTCTTCCAAGGGTTGCAGCATCACGGGAGAGTCTATCAAAAGACGTGCCCGCTGGTAACCTTCGGCGAGCAAGTCGTTCTCTCCGAAAGCTTCGCGCAGGTTGGCGGCAGCCGACACCCCGCTTTTCAGGGCGTAAGGTTCAAATCTTATTTGGTTTTCCGCTTGCGGGTCGGCAACGGAAAACGACATGGAAGCATGGCTCACCCGGATGATGAGTCGGTTCTTCAGACGGGGAGGGGTGATGTTATTCCCAGTTTCCAGCATTGTTGTTCGGTGTTAAAATGTCTCCTATTTTCAGTCCCGGATATTGTCCGGCATTGTTTGCGTTCTCGATAAGGTTGGCAATCTCGTCAGCGTCGAGGCCCTCCAGATAGTCGGCATAGTTGGCGCCGCACTCCATGACCGGCAGTTGGCGTCCCGACTTGCCAATCTTCACATCGGCGGAAAGGTCAAACTTCTTGTGGTCGGAGTATGGAATAAATTGTAGAGAGTCTGCCAGAAAGCCTCCTTGTGTCAGAGCCTGCCAATTGGCAGTGTAGACCCCCTTCTGTTTTCTGTAGGCATCTTCAGCCTGGCGAATGCGCACAAGGCGTTCTTTGACGGCCTGTTCCCTTATGCCTTGCTGCTTTCCGAAGCGGATGGGGCTATAGATGCTGAGGGAAATGAGGGTGACCAAGACGACAAGGCACACTGTCAGTATGTAATTGTTCTTCATTTCGTTCGCTATTCCATATAATTGATGTAACTTTGCAAAGTTACGAAAAACTTTCCACACACCATAAGAAAACACAGAAAAGATGTTGTCAGAAGAGATTGCATATCAGATTGGTAGACAGATGGGCTTTGCCCCCACAGCCGAGCAGGAGCAGGCCATGCGCACCTTTGCGGAGTTTATCACTTCCCGCAGAGACCAGGGGGCGATGATTCTCCGCGGCTCAGCCGGAACCGGCAAGACAACCCTTGCTGGCGCCATTGTCCGCACCCTGCTGTCGCTCAAACAGAAAGTGGTGCTGCTTGCCCCGACAGGACGGGCAGCCAAAGTGTTCGGGCTTAATGCGGGTTGCCAGGCGTTCACCATTCATCGGAAGATCTATCGGCAAAGGACATTCAGCGGTGAAAACACCGCGTTTAACCTCAACGACAATCTCCACCAAGACACCTTGTTCGTGGTCGACGAGGCCTCGATGATTTCCAACAATGGTTACTCCGACCTTGCTTTTGGGAGTGGTTGTCTGCTCGACGACTTGATCCATTATGTCTATTCCGGGCGCAACTGCCGCATGATGCTGATTGGCGACAAAGCACAGCTTCCGCCTGTGGGTGACGATGAGTCGCCGGCTCTTTGCGACGAGATGCTTGAAGGCTATGGGCTCACGGTGTGGAGTGCTGACCTCAACGAGGTGCTTCGCCAGTCCCGCCAGTCAGGCATTCTTTACAATGCGACCATCATCCGCAGCATGATTACCCATGAAGACCTGACCCAGCTGCCGAAAATCCGTTTCTCAGGTTTCTCAGACATCAAGATGGTGCCGGGGGCAGAACTGGTAGACCAGTTGTCCACCAGCTATGCACAGGTGGGGGAGGACGAGACCATGGTTGTGACCCGAAGCAATAAGCGGGCCAACATTTACAACCAAGGCATCCGCAACATGATTCTCGACCGGGAAGAGGTGCTTGAGTCGGGAGACATGCTGATGGTGGTGAAGAATAACTATTACTGGACCAAGGACGACAAGCAGTCGCCCATGTCTTTCATTGCCAATGGCGACAGGGCTGTGGTGTATCGGGTGCGCAACACAAGGGAACTCTACGGCTTTCATTTTGCGGATGTGTGGCTTCGTTTCCCCGACTATGACGACTACGAGATGAAAGCCACCCTGTGTCTTGACAGTCTCACCTCCGAGGCACCCGCCTTGACCCGCGAGCAGCAAGAACGGCTGTTCAATGGTGTCTTGGAAGACTATGCGGACATTCCGCTCAAGGCAGACCGCATGAAACGGTTGCGTGAGGACCCTTATTACAATGCCTTACAAGTGAAATATGCCTATGCCGCCACTTGTCACAAAGCGCAAGGTGGAGGATGGCAGCATGTCTATATAGACCAGGGCTATATGACAGACGACATGCTGACCCCCGATTATATCCATTGGCTTTATACAGCCTTCACCCGGGCCACTGACCAACTCTTTCTTGTCAACTGGCCCAAGACCCAAACTGAAGGCGGAGAATAAGTTTTTCTGCTGTCGCAACAAAGCTTTGTCAGCACTGAGAATGCGAATAAAAGAAACAAAATAAAAGCCGCCATTCTTTGGCCATTGATCCTTTGTTGTAAGCAGGACCAATGGCGAGAATGGCGGCATTACCGTTGAAACAAAACTTCTTGAGATAAGTGTGTGGAAATTACTTCATTTCTATAGGAGTGCCCACACATCCGTTGGGCATCTGTATGTGGAGCATGGCGCACACGGTAGCGGCAAGATCCGTGATGTGGGTCTCACGGTTGGTGTGTCCCTTGGGCACATTCCATCCATAGAAAATGAGCGGTATGTGGGTGTCGAATGGGCACCAAGTGCCGTGGGTGGTGCCGCCGAGCGGTTTGGCGTCGTCGGCATAGACTCCAACAACAGGGATGACCTGGATGTCACCACTGCGCTTAGGGTTGTAGCCGTTGATGATTTTTTCTTTGATAGCGGCGGGAATGGTGCTGGTGGCTACCTTTTCATAGGGAACCGCATATTGTATTTTTTCATCCTTGACCAAGTAGTCGCAGAGGGCATTCTCCACGTCTGTCTGATTCAAATTTGCCTGTTCGATGGCATTATGGTCGAGATAAAGACGGTATTCTTTCCACTCGCTGACGAGCGGTGTGCTGACATGGAAATGCTCTGAGAGATATTTGTTGGCGGCATCCACGGTCAGATGGTCAGTAATGACACCCGCACTGAGTTTGTGCCCGGTTTGGAAATCGGCATTGTGGGATGCGGCATGGTCGGCGGAGAGAAAGGCGAGATAGTTGCCTTTGCCCAATTTCTTGTCAAGCAGGTCGAAGATACGTGCCAGATCGGCGTCGAGTTTCACATAGGCTTCTTCCGTGTTTGGGGCACGGGTGCCGTATTTGTGACCGATATAGTCAGTGGAAGAGAAACTCACGGCGAGGAAGTCGGTGACGGAATGGTTGCCGAGGTCTTCACCATTGATGGCGGCTATGGCCATGTCAGCCACAATGGTGTTGCCCATCGGGATGGTGCGGATGTCTTGCGTCTGGCGATTCTTGCGGTTAAAGTCGTTGACCCATTGTGGCAATTTCTGCATATAATAGGTGCTGGAGATGAAGACTCCGTTCTTGTAGTCAAACCAATAGGCGGCATCGGCAGCGTGGCCGGCAGGAAGAATGGAGGCTCTGTCTTTAAGCGAAATGCCGATAACCTTGGACTTGAAATCGGTGGCGAGCTTCAGTTGGTCGCCCATGGTGGACACGAGCAGGTTGCGTGGCGACATCTTCCCCTCCTTGCTGTTGCTACCCACAGGGTCGACAGTCGGGTCGTCGGTGCAGTAGACGTTTTTCCCGTTGATATGGAAATTGTTGCCCACGATGCCGTTGATGGCAGGCACGGAACCTGTATAGTTGCTGGTATGGCCGGCTGCGGTGACACTGGGCACATAGTTGATGAAATGGTTGTCGCAGTTGTAGCCATCGTTCACAAGCCGTTTGAATCCGCCTTCTCCGAATTTCTGATAATAATAGTCGAGATAGTCCCATCGCATTTGGTCCACGACAATGCCTATGACAAGTTTGGGTCGCTCATACGCGCCCCATGATTGGGCAAGCGTAGTGCACATGGAACCTGCAATCAGCAGGACCGCAAAAAATAATTTCTTCATACTTTCTTGAGTGATAAATATCATTTAACTGGCGGCAAAGGTAGCCACTTGATATTATCACTGCATTTAAAAAGTATGACAATCGTGTTACAGTAATGGGGAGAGCAGTCTGACGAGCGATTCCCAAAGGCGGGCTATGAACGGGCGGTGGCGCATCCATTCCGCATGGTCGAACAGGGCGCATTGCTGCTCGTCGGTGAGAAACATGGCTTTCATTTGCATGGCCATGGTGCGGTCAAAGATGAAAGCGTTGGCTTCAAAATTGTTTTCAAAACTGCGGAAATCGACATTGGTAGAACCGCAAGAGCAGAGTGTGTCGTCGCACACCAGCACCTTGGAATGGAGAAACGCAGATTGGTGAAGATACACTTTCACACCAGCCTCCACGGTCTCCACCACATACGACCGGCTGGCCCATTCCACAAGTTTAGAGTCGCTATGCTCGGGAATCATCAGCCGCACGTCCACTCCGGCGAGCGCTGCCGTGCGCATGGCGAAGAGGATAGGTTCGGTGGGCAGGAAATAGGGCGACTGCATGTAAACATAGTGCTTGGCGGCAAGGAGGATGCGCACGTAGCCCTGCATGATATCGGGCCATGGCGAGATGGGACTGCTGGTGACAATCTGCACCAGGCAGTTGTTGGGCTCCACTTGCTGCACGGGATAATACTTGCGGTTGGTGGTGAGCGTGC
>JBNMIE010000027.1:0-23182 GCA_050873125.1 Prevotella sp. | reverse complement strand
CGCCAGCCAACACGGGTTGGTAGTTGGAAAAGCCCTTGACGGCGGCAATCATGGCGGGCAGGTTGTCCTTGATCTCCTGCCGGCGGCTGCCCGCAAGCAGGGCGATGATGGGACGGCGGTCCAACTGGTGGCGCTGACAGAACGCCTTGAAGTCCTCGTGGTAGGTGAGCCGGAACGAGCGCACCTCGTCGGCGGTGGGGTTGCCCACATAGTGGATGGGATAGTGATGCTTGTCCTCGAAAAACGGCACCTCGAAGGGCAGGATGGAGAACAGCTCGTCCACATCGCGCTTGATGTTGCGGATGCGGTATTCCTTCCACGCCCAGATTTTGGGAGAGATATAATAGTAGACGGGAATGTCTGTATGGCGGTGGAGATACTTGGCGATGTCGAGGTTGAAACCCGGATAATCCACCAGGATGACCACGTCGGGCATCCACTCCACGATGTCGCGCTTGCAGAGCGCCATGTTGCGGAAGATGGTGGGCAGATGGAGCAGCACGGGGATGAAGCCCATGTAGGCCAGGTCGCGGTAGTGGCGCACGCGGGTGCCGCCGACCGCCGACATCAGGTCGCCCCCGAAGAAGCGGAAGTCGGCCTCGGGGTCGGTCTTGCGCAGCGAGCGCATCAGATGGGAGGCGTGGAGGTCGCCCGACGCCTCGCCGACGATGAGATAGTATTTCATGACTTCGGGTCGAGGTTCCAGTTGTTCACCATCTCCATCGCGTCGTAGGCGGTCATGTCGATGGTGGTGGGCGTGATGGCCACGTAGCCGTGGTTGAGCGCCCAGTTGTCGGTGTCGATGGACTCAGGCTCGTCGTTGGTATAGGAGCCTGTCATCCAAAAATAGTCGTAGCCGCAGGGATGCTGCCGCTTCTCCACCTCGTGTCCCCAGGTGCCGTGCGCCATGCGGCACACCTTGACGCCCCGGAACTCGGCGAGCTTGGGGAAGTTGACATTGAGGCAGGTGCCCATGGGCAGTCCCTCCTGGAGCACCTGGCCGACAATCTGGCGCACATAGGGGCGCAGCGGCTCGAAGTCGGCGTCGGCACTGTGGTCGCAGAGCGAGAACGCCAGCGAGGGGATGTATTTCATGCAGCCCTCGAGGGTGACGCCCATGGTGCCCGAATAGTGGGCGTTGACCGAGGCGTTGTCGCCGTGGTTGATGCCGCCGATGACGAGGTCGGGCTTGCGGTCGCGGCAGAACTGGTCGAGGGCTATCTTCACGCAGTCGACGGGCGTGCCGGTGCACGACCATACCTCTGCCTCCCCGATGTCCTTGCGCCGCTTGAGCCGCAGAGGCTCGGTGGCGGAGAAGGCACAGGAGAAGCCGCTACGGGCACTCTCGGGAGCGACCACGAGCACCCGGCCCAGGTCGCCCACCATGTCAACGAGCGAGCGGATGCCCTTGGAATGGTAGCCGTCGTCGTTGGAAATCAGGATGAAGGGTTTGTCTATTGTCATCATTCTTTTCTCTGTTCAAATAAATTAGGTCGACAAAAGTACGAAAAAAAGTTTAAATGGGCTCTATTTCGCATAAAATATGTATCTTTGCAAACATCTATTTTCTCAAACAAGAAAAAGGAAACACAGACAATGGGAAAAATTATCGCAATAGCCAATCAGAAGGGCGGCGTGGGCAAGACCACGACATCCATCAACCTGGCGGCATCCCTCGCCACGCTGGAGAAAAGCGTGCTGGTGGTGGACGCCGACCCACAGGCCAACGCGTCGAGCGGACTGGGCGTGGACCTGCAGAAAGACGTGGACTGCTCGCTCTATGAGTGCCTTATCGACCACGCCGACGTGCGCGACGCCATCTACACCACCGACATCGACGGCCTCGACATCATCCCGAGCCACATCGACCTGGTGGGCGCGGAGATAGAGATGATCAACCTGCCCAACCGCGAGGTGGTCATCAAGAACCTTCTGGACAGCATCAAGGACGAGTATGACTACATCCTGATAGACTGCTCGCCCTCGTTGGGCCTGATCACGGTCAACTCGCTGACCGCCGCCGACTCGGTCATCATCCCCGTGCAGTGTGAGTATTTCGCCCTCGAGGGCATCAGCAAGCTGCTCAACACCATCAAAATAGTGAAGAGCAAGCTCAACCCGAAGCTCGAGATCGAGGGCTTCCTGCTCACGATGTACGACAGCCGCCTGAAGCTCGCCAACCAAATCTATGACGAGGTGAAGCGCCACTTCCAGGAACTGGTGTTCAAAGCCGTCATCCAGCGCAACGTGAAGCTCAGCGAAGCCCAAGGACACGGCATCCCCGTCATCCTCTACGACACTGACTCGACGGGCAGCCAGAACTACCTCCGCCTGGCGAAGGAAATCATCCATAAGAACGAGAACTAAGCAGACAAGACAGAAGAAGAAAGAAAATGGCAGTACACAAGAAATACAATGCCCTCGGCAGAGGACTCGACGCGCTCATCTCCACCGAAAGCGTGAGAACGGGCGGAAGCTCAACCATCAACGAGATAGCCATCGACCAGATAGAGCCGAACCCCAACCAGCCCCGACGAGAGTTTGACGAGGAGGCGCTGGCAGAGCTCGCCACCAGCATCCGCGAGATAGGCATCATACAGCCCATCACCCTCAGACAGGTGGCAGTGAACAAGTTCCAGATTATCGCGGGCGAACGCCGCTGGCGCGCGTCACAACTGGCAGGACTGCGCGCCATCCCAGCCTACATACGCACCATCAAGGACGAGAACGTCATGGAGATGGCGCTCGTGGAGAACATCCAGCGCGAGGACCTCAACGCCATCGAGATAGCCCTCGCCTACGAGCACCTGCTCGAGAACACGGGCATGACCCAGGAAAAGGTGTCGGAGCGCGTGGGCAAGAGCCGCACCGCCATCACCAACTACCTGCGACTGCTCAAACTGCCCGCACAGGTGCAGATGGCACTCCAGAAGAAAGAGATAGACATGGGACACGCGCGCGCGTTGCTCTCACTCGACAGCCCCTCGCTGCAAATCAAGCTGTTCAAGGAAATACAGAAGAACGGCTACTCGGTGCGCAAGGTGGAGGAAATGGTGCAGCAGCTCAACAGCGGCGACGACATACAGACCGCCAAGAAGAAAATCGAAGCCAAGGCTAAACTGCCCGAGGAATTCAACGTGCTCAAGGAGCGCCTCGGCAAGTTCCTCAACACCAAGATACAGATGACCTGCTCGCCCAAGGGCAAGGGAAAAATCACCATCCCCTTCGCCAACGAGGAGGAACTGGAACACATCATGGCGGCATTCGACAAAATGAAAGAGCAATAATGCACACAAGGTTAAGAACAGCAGTCCTGACACTCGTCACCCTCCTCGCCCCACTCGCCCCCAAGGCATGGGCGCAGGGACAACTCGTGACCGTGGACTCCACCAGCCAGCACAAGGCAGCGGCCCAATTCGAGACGCGGGACGGCAAGATGGTCAACATCACCGACTCGCTCGCCCGACTCGACGCCGAGGAGGAGCAAGCCCTCGAGGGCAAGAGCCTCGTCGTCAGGAAGGAGAAACAGCCACGCGCCAAACGCGACTGGAACACGTGGGCTCCCGACCCCAAGCGCGCCATGTGGCTCGCCCTGGTGCTGCCCGGTGCCGGACAGATATACAACCGGAAATACTGGAAGCTGCCCATCGTCTACGGAGGCTTCGTGGGATGCATCTACGCCATGCAGTGGAACAACCAGATGTATCACGACTACTCACAGGCCTATATCGACATCATGGACAACGACCCCAACACGCAGAGCTACAACCAGTTTCTGCACCTGGGCAACAAAATCACCGCCCAGAACGAGGAACGCTACAAGAGCCTCTTCAAGCGCCGCAAGGACTACTACCGGCGCTACCGCGACCTGAGCTTCTTCTGCCTCATCGGCGTCTACGCCCTCTCCGTCATCGACGCCTATGTCGACGCCTCGCTCTCGCAGTTCGACATCACCAAAGACCTGTCGATGCGCGTGGCACCGGAAGTGATGAGCGACCAGTCGGCCATGGCGTCACGCAACCCCCTCAAGGCGTCGGCAGTGGGCATACAGTGCAGCCTCAACTTCTGACACCCCAACCACAAGAACCCTCAAAAATAAAGACAGACATTCAAAGACAATAATGAAGAGAAAGAACATATTGCTTGCGGCACTGCTGCTCCTCACCGGCAACACCGCCCTCATGGCACAAAACGACAATGACGACGAGACCGTCACCGTGACCAACGCGAAAGGCGAGGAAGAAGAAATCGACGTGCCCGAGTCGATGACCTACGAGATAGACAGTCTGCTGTCGCTCTACAACTCGAAGACCTATCTCCACGCAGACACCACCAACCACATGCGCGACGTGAACCCCGTGTTCGACACCGACGTCTACAAGAGCCGTCTCAAGCGCATGCCCACCATCATCGAAATGCCCTACAACGACGTGGTGCAGAAGTTCATCGACCTCTACAGCGGCAGACGCCGCCGCAGCGTCAGCTTCATGCTCGGCGCCTCCAACTTCTACATGCCCATCTTCGAGCAGGCTCTCGAGACCTACGACATGCCGCTCGAACTGAAATATCTGCCCGTCATCGAGTCGGGACTCAACCCCAAGGCGGTGTCACGCGTGGGCGCCACCGGACTGTGGCAGTTCATGCTCGCCACCGGCAAGCGCTACGGACTGAAGGTCAACTCGCTCGTCGACGAGCGCCGCGACCCCGTCAAGGCCTCCTATGCCGCCGCACGCTATCTGAAAGACCTCTACAAGATTTTCGGCGACTGGAACCTGGTCATCGCCGCCTACAACTGCGGCCCTGACAAAATCAACAAGGCCATCCACCGCGCCAACAGCAAGGACTACTGGCAGATCTACCCCTACCTGCCCGAGGAGACACGCGGCTACGTGCCCGCCTTCATCGCCGCCAACTACATCATGACCTACTATTGCGACCACAACATCGCACCGATGATCACCGACCTGCCCGTGAAGACCGACACCGTATTGGTCAACCGCGACGTACACTTCCAGCAAGTGGCACAGGTGCTCGGCTTGGACATCGACCAGATCAGGGAACTGAACCCGCAATATCGCCGCGACATCGTCAACGGCTCGTCCGAGCCATCAGACCTGCGCCTGCCCTGCGACTACATCAATGCCTTCATCGACAAGCAGGACTCCATCTTCAACTTCCGTGACGACGAACTGCTCAGCAAGCGCGCCACCGTGGCTGTCAACGACGACGAGCCTTCCTATAAGCGCTACTCCAGCTCACGCCACTCGTCGAGCCGCAGCAGCCACAACAACAGCACCTCGAGCCGCAAGAACAGCAAGAAGTCGAAGAAAAACAAGAAGAACAACAGCGGCAAGAACATCACCATCCGCCAGGGCGACACCCTCTCGGAGATAGCCCACCGCAACGGCACCACCGTCAAGAAGCTCAAGCAGCTCAACAACATCAGCGGCTCGAACATCCGCGCCGGCAAGAAACTCCGCGTGAAATAATCCAAGGGCGGAGCCATCAAAAGAACATAGACTTATACATTATATAATAAAATAAGAGGAGAACACGACCTATGGAACAGACTGACAACAAGCCCAACATGGACGACGAGAAAATGGTCAACGACGCGTTCCAACATCTGCTGGACACCTATCTCGCCTCACGCCACCGCAAGAAAGTGGACCTCATCACCAAGGCCTTCAACTTCGCGCGACAAGCCCACAAGGGCGTGCGCCGTCTGTCTGGCGAGCCCTATATCATGCACCCCATCGCCGTGGCACAGATAGCCTGCGAGGAGATAGGACTCGGCTCCACCTCCATCTGCTCCGCCCTGCTCCACGACGTGGTGGAAGACACCGACTACACCGTGGAGGACATCGCCAACATCTTCGGCCCCAAGATAGCCCAGATTGTAGACGGACTGACCAAGATTAGTGGCGGCATCTTCGGCGACAAGGCTTCGGCACAGGCAGAGAACTTCAAGAAGCTGCTGCTCACCATGAGCGACGACATCCGCGTCATCCTCATCAAAATCTGCGACCGCCTGCACAACATGCGCACCCTCGCCAGCCAGCCCGCCAACAAGCAGTATAAGATAGCCGGCGAGACGCTCTATATCTACGCGCCCCTCGCCAACCGCTTGGGCCTCAACAAGATCAAGACCGAGCTGGAAGACCTCAGCTTCCGCTACGAGCATCCCGACGCCTACGAGAAGATAGAGGAGAAACTGCGCTCCACAGAAGAGTCGCGCGACACCCTGTTCAAGCAGTTCACCGACCCCATCCGCAAGATTCTCGACGAGATGGGACTGAAATACGAGATCAAGGCGCGCGTGAAGAGTCCCTACTCCATCTGGAGCAAGATGCAGAACAAGCACGTCACCTTCGAGGAAATCTATGACATCCTCGCCGTGCGCATCATCTTCACTCCCCACGACCGCAACAACGAAATCAACGAGTGCTTCCAAATCTACGTGGCACTCAACAAGATATACAAGTCGCACCCCGACCGCCTGCGCGACTGGCTCAACCACCCCAAGGCCAACGGCTACCAGGCACTCCACGTCACACTGATGAGCAAGCAGGGACGATGGATAGAGGTGCAGATACGCTCCGACCGCATGGACGAAGTGGCGGAGAAAGGCTTCGCCGCCCACTGGAAATATAAGGAGGGCGGAGAAATCACCGAGGACGAGGGCGACCTCGACGACTGGCTGCGCACCATCAAGGAGATTCTCGACGACCCGCAGCCCGACGCCATGGACTTCCTCGACGCCATCAAGCTCAACCTCTTCGCCTCCGAGATATTCGTGTTCACCCCCAAGGGCGAAATCCGCACCATGCCTGCCGGATGCACCGCCCTCGACTTTGCCTTCCAGATACACACCTTCATCGGCAGCCACTGCATCGGCGCCAAGGTCAACCACAAGCTGGTGCCACTGAGCCACAAGCTGCAGAGCGGCGACCAGGTGGAGATACTCACCTCGAAGGCACAACACGTGCACCCCTCATGGATCAACTTCGTGTCGACCGCCAAGGCAAAAGCGAAGATACAGGCCATCCTCCGACGCGAGGGTAGAGAGACCCAGAAACAGGGCGAGCAGCTGCTCAACAAGTGGCTCGCCGACCACAAGGTGGAGATGACACCCGCCGTGCTCGACAAGCTCTGCGAACTGCACGACATCCAGAAGCACGACAACTTCTTCATCGCCCTGGGCAACAAGACCATCATCCTCGGCGACCGCGACCTCGACGCCCTGCAAGAGAAGAAAAAGAAGACCGGCGCCACCTCCAACTGGCTCAAGTTCGTGCCCTTCATCGGACACAAGAGCGAGGACAAGGACAAGGCAGCCAAGGAGAAGGCACAGGCTGTCCCCACCTCAGACGACCTGTTCGTCGTGACCAAGGATTTCAACCGCAAGAAGCCCATCTACATCAACGAGGAGAACATACACCAGTATAAGTTCACCAGCTGCTGCCACCCCATCCCGGGCGACGACATCCTGGGCTATATCGACAACAAGAACCACATCGAGATACACAAGCGCTCGTGCCCCGTGGCAGCCAAGCTGAAGACCAGTTTCGGCAACCGCATTATCGACGCCAAGTGGGACATGCACAAGCAGCTCTTCTTCGACGCCACCATCGAAATCCGGGGCATCGACCGCAAGGGCCTGCTCATGGACGTGGCGGAGGTGATCACCAACCAGTTCAACCTGAACATCAAGAAGATCACCATCTCCACCGAGGACGGCATCTTCGACGGACTGATCGACCTGAAGATACACGACCGCGACGACGTGATGGTCATCATGGAGAGTCTGAAGAAGATCAACGACCTGCAGGAAGTGCAGCAAATCATGTAACCCAAAATCTCAACATACAATGAAAAGAATACTCTCACTCCTGGCGGTCATCCTCTCAACCACATCGCTGATGGCAGCCAACAAGTATGACAACCCCGACACCATCGTCGTGGCACGCGACGGCACCGGAGAGTTCCGCACCATCGACGAAGCCATCGAGGTGTGCCGCGCCTTCATGGAATACCAGAAGGTCATCTACGTGAAGAAAGGCGTCTACAAGGAAAAGCTCGTCATCCCCTCCTGGCTCACCAACATCACCATCTGCGGCGAAGACCGTGACCAGACCATCATCACCAACGACGACCATGCCAACATCCGCCTGGCAGGCACCGAGCGCAACATGGGCACCTTCCGCACATACACCCTGAAGGTGGAGGGCACCAACATCACCGTCAAGAACATCACCATCGAGAACAACGCCGCCAAGCTCGGACAAGCCGTGGCGCTCCACACCGAGGGCGACCACCTGACCTTCGAGAACTGCCGAATCCTCGGCAACCAGGACACCATCTACACCGGCACACCCGGCACCCGCTGCTATTTTCACAACTGCTATATCGACGGCACCACCGACTTCATCTTCGGCCCGTCGACCGCATGGTTTGAGAACTGCGAGCTGCACAGCAAGGCAGACAGCTATATCACCGCCGCCTCCACCCCCAAGGGACAGACCTACGGCTACGTGTTCAACCACTGCAAGCTGACCGCCGACCCAGACGTGACCAAGGTGTATCTCGGACGCCCATGGCGCCCCTATGCCCACACCCTGTTCATGAACTGCGAGATGGGCAGCCACATCCGCCCCATCGGCTGGGACAACTGGCGCAACAAAGAAAACGAGAAAACCGTGCGCTATAAGGAATACAACAACACGGGAGCAGGCGCTTCCACCAAACAGCGCGCCGCATGGACACGGCAGCTGACCAAAAAGGAAGCAGCCCAAATCACAAAAGAAAAAGTTTTAGGAATATAATATCATCTAAAACATAACGCGGTCGGCAGCGAGGTGAACACTACACCAAACTGTCGACCATTTTTTTCAAATCCTTCAACTGGTCACGCACGGAGATGAGCGTGTCGAGCACCTGGGAACTCTTGTCGGCTCCCGTGCGGTTGCCACTGATGACCTTGCGCGCCGCGGCAATCTTGAAACCGCGCACCTTCACCAAGTTGTAAATCAACTTGCACTGTTCTATATCTTTCTCAGAATATTGTCTCACGTTGTTGGCGCCCGTCTTCGGCTTGAGATAGGGAAACTCCTTCTCCCAGAAGCGCAGCGTCGACTCGGAAACGCCCACCATCTGAGCCACTTCCTTAATCGTGTAATACAACTTCAGATTCTTGTCTGTATTCAATGCCATAAATCACACCTTTTTCTCTAACTATTATTAAATAATTTGCAAAAATAGTCAAAACAAAGTATCTTTGCAAAACTTTTAAAGAGAAAAATAATTAAAGCACAAAATAAAACATGATGACAGCAAACGAAATCCGCGACTCGTTCAAGAAATTCTTTGAGTCGAAAGGACATACCATCGTACCATCAGCTCCTATGGTTATTAAGGACGACCCCACATTGATGTTCACCAATGCGGGTATGAACCAGTGGAAAGACATCATCCTCGGCACACGCGACCCAGAGCCACGCCGCCGCACCGACTCACAGAAGTGTCTGCGCGTGAGCGGCAAGCACAATGACCTCGAGGAAGTGGGCCACGACACCTACCACCACACCATGTTCGAGATGCTCGGCAACTGGAGCTTCGGCGACTACTTCAAGGAGGGCGCCATCGACTACGCCTGGGAATATCTGGTGGACGTGTTGCACCTCAACCCCGCAGACCTCTACGTGACCGTGTTTGAGGGTTCCAAGGAAGAAGGTCTTGCCCGCGACGACGAGGCTGCATCATACTGGGCCAAGCACGTGCCCGCCGACCATATCATCAACGGCAACAAGCACGACAACTTCTGGGAAATGGGCGACACAGGTCCATGCGGTCCCTGCTCCGAGATTCACCTTGACTCTCGTACTCCCGAAGAGAAAGCCAAGACTCCGGGCCGCGAGCTGGTCAACAAGGACGACCCACAGGTCATCGAAATCTGGAACATCGTGTTCATGCAGTTCAACCGCAAGGCTGACGGCTCACTCGAGCCGCTGTCGATGAATGTGATCGATACCGGTATGGGATTCGAGCGTCTGGTGCGCGCCCTGCAAGGCAAGCACTCCAACTATGACACCGACATCTTCCAGCCCATCATCAAGGAAATCTGCGCCCTCTCAGGCATGGAATACGGCAAGGACGAGAAGACTGACGTCGCCATGCGTGTCTGCGCCGACCACCTGCGCGCCGTAGCATTCTCCATCGCCGACGGACAGTTGCCCAGCAACGCCAAGGCAGGCTATGTAATCCGCCGTATCCTCCGCCGTGCCGTGCGCTACGCCTACACCTTCCTCGGCCAGAAGGAAGCCTTCATGTACAAGCTCGTTCCCGTGCTCGTACGCGAGATGGGCGAGGCCTATCCCGAGCTCAAGGCACAGCAGGAACTCATCACCCGCGTGATGATGGAAGAGGAGGACTCCTTCCTCCGCACCCTCGAAAAGGGTATCAACCTGCTCTCTGCCGCCATGGACGAACTCAAGGCACAGGGCAAGAACGTGCTCGACGGTGTGCAGGCATTCCGCCTCTTCGACACCTTCGGATTCCCGCTCGACCTGACTGAACTCATCTGCCGCGAGAACGGATTCTCAGTAGACGAGAAGCAGTTTGACGAGGAAATGCAGAAACAGAAAGAGCGTGCCCGCAACGCCGCCCAGGTGGAAAACAGCGACTGGGTGGAGCTTCGCGAAGGCGAACAGCAGTTCGTGGGCTATGACTATACAGAATATGAGTGCCACATCCTGCGCTATCGCAAGGTGACACAGAAGAAGAACGTGTTCTACGAGGTGGTGCTCGACTACACTCCGTTCTATGGAGAGATGGGTGGCCAGGTAGGCGACACGGGCGTGCTCGTCAGCGAGAACGAGACCGTGGAAGTGATCGACACCAAGCGCGAGAACAACCAGAGCATCCACATCGTGAAGAAGATGCCCGAGCATCCCGAGGCTGACTTCATGGCATGTGTGGACACAGAGAAGCGCGACGCCAGCGCTGCCAACCACACCGCAACCCACTTGCTCGACTATGCCTTGAAACAGGTGTTGGGCGACCATGTGGAACAGAAGGGTAGCTATGTGTCTGCCGACACACTGCGCTTCGACTTCTCTCACTTCCAGAAGGTGACCGACGAGGAACTCCGCAAGGTGGAGCGCATGGTCAACGAGATGATCCGCGCCGACTATCCGCTCGACGAGCACCGCGACACACCTATCGAGGAAGCCAAGAAGCTCGGTGCCGTGGCACTGTTCGGCGAGAAATATGGCGACAAGGTGCGTGTGGTACGCTTCGGTCCTTCCGCTGAGTTCTGTGGCGGTATCCACGCCAAGAGCACCGGCCGCATCGGCATGCTGAAGATTGTCAGCGAGAGCAGTGTAGCTGCCGGCATCCGCCGTATCGAGGCGCTCACCGGCAAGCAGTGTGAGGAAGCCCTCTACGCTTTGGAGGACACCATGCGCGGCATCCGCGAACTCTTCAACAACGCCAAGGACTTGAAGGGTGTCATCGCCAAGTATATCGACGAGCACGACAGCATGAAGAAGAGCATCGAGAAATTCGAGGCTCAGGCTGTGGAGCGCACCAAGAACGCCCTCCTCGAGAAGGCTCAGGACGTGAACGGCGTGAAGGTCATCAAGGCCGTGCTGCCACTCAAGCCACAGGCTGCCAAGGATCTCGTGTTCAAGTTGCGTGAGTCAGTGCCCGAGAACCTGTTTGTGGTCATCGGCACCAACGCCGACCAGAAGCCATTGCTCAGCGTGATGATCAGCGACGACCTCGTGAAGGAGCGCCAGCTCAACGCCGGCAAGATGGTGCGCGAGGCTGCCAAGCTCATCCAGGGTGGCGGTGGCGGTCAGCCCCACTACGCTTCTGCCGGTGGCAAGAACGTGGATGGTCTCTCCGCTGCAGTAGACAAGCTCGTGGAGCTCGCCAACCTCTAATTCCATTCCAAGCAAAGGGAAAAGGCAAGAACATCGTCTGAGGCACATGCCTTAGATATAGATACAACAAGAATGCGCTCTGAAAGAGAAATGGAACAAAACATGCGCTGAATTCAGCGAGGCTACGTTCTTTTGCTCTTTCAGAGCGCATTTATTTTTGGTCCGACACCAAATCATCCAATCAACACAACTTTTTCACGACGCCCAAAAACGAAAAAGGCTCCCGTGTCCTCACCTTGAAAAAGGATTGGCACGGGAGCCTCGTTGTGTGTTTATCGTTGATAATAGTTTATTTCATGCTGCATGACGGGCACCATGGCTTCAACTGCTTGAAGAAGTCGTTGCCCTTGTCGTCCACGAGGATGAAAGCCGGGAAGTCTTCCACACGAATCTTCCAGATGGCCTCCATGCCCAGTTCGGGATATTCCACGCACTCGATGCTCTTGATGCTGCTCTGCGAGAGCACGGCAGCCACACCACCGATGGTGCCGAGATAGAAACCGCCATGCTTTTTGCAAGCATCGGTCACCACCTGTCCACGGTTGCCCTTGGCAATCATCACCAACGAACCGCCATGATCCTGGAACTCGTCCACATAGGGATCCATACGGTTTGCGGTGGTTGGACCCATCGAACCGCAAGGATAGCCCTCCGGAGTCTTAGCAGGTCCGGCATAGAGGATAGGATGATCCTTGAAGTAGGCAGGCAGATCCTCACCGGCATCAAGACGAGCCTTGAGCTTGGCGTGTGCGATGTCGCGCGCCACGATGATGGTGCCCTTCAGGCTCACACGGGTGCTCACTGGATATTTGGTCAACTCCTGACGCACGGCGTCGATGCCTTTGTCGAGGTCAATCTCAATGCCCTTGGCGCCCTCGCCCGGCTTGCGGAATTCCTCAGGAATCAGTTCTGAAGGATTGGAGTCGAGCTTCTCGAGCCAGATACCGTCCTTGTTGATCTTCGCCTTGATGTTGCGGTCTGCCGAGCAGCTCACGCCCATGCCGATAGGGCAGCTGGCACCATGACGGGGCAGGCGTACCACACGGATGTCGTGGGCGAGATACTTGCCGCCGAACTGTGCGCCGAGTCCAATCTTCTGAGCCTCCTTGAGCAGTTTCTCCTCCAGGTCGACATCACGGAAAGCACGTCCGGTCTCGTCGCCTGTGGTGGGCAGAGAGTCGTAATATTTGATGCTGGCAAGCTTGACGGTGAGGAGATTCTTCTCCGCACTGGTGCCGCCGATGACGAAAGCGATGTGGTAAGGAGGACAAGCGGCTGTGCCGAGACTCTTCATCTTCTCCACCAGGAACGGCAGCAGTGTACCCTCGTTCTGGATGGTGGCCTTGGTCATCGGATAGAAATAGGTCTTGTTGGCGGAACCGCCACCCTTGGCTACCATGACAAAGCGGTATTCGTCGCCTTCCACTGCCTCGATGTCAATCTGGGCAGGCAGGTTGCAACGGGTGTTCACCTCGTCGTACATGGTGAGCGGAGCGTTCTGCGAATAGCGCAAGTTGTCCTGAGTATAAGTGTTGTAGACACCACGACTCAGCGCCTCCTCGTCCTCAAAGTCGGTCCACACACGCTGTCCCTTCTCGCCATGGATGATGGCGGTGCCGGTGTCCTGGCAGAAAGGCAGGATGCCCTTGACAGCCGTCTCGGCATTGCGCAGGAACTGGAGAGCCACATACTTGTCGTTCTCCGATGCCTCGGGGTCTTTGAGAATCTTGGCTACTTGAAGATTGTGCTCGCGACGGAGCATGAACTCCACGTCGTGGAAAGCCTGCTGTGAGAGCAGGGTCAGGGCCTCGGGAGAAACCTTGAGGATCTGCTTGCCCTCAAACTCGCCCACCGACACGCCTTCTTTCGACAGGAGATAATACTCAGTATGGTCCTCGCCCAACTGGAACATAGGAGCATACTTAAAGTCTGGTGTTGTTGCCATAATGTTTTGTTTTATTATATATAACTATGTTGTCGTCTGCTGAACGATGATGCAAAGTTACTGCAAAAATCCGAGTAAGCGAAGAGAAAGGGAGCAATATTTCCATTCTTGTTCGGCGAAGAGCACGACAGAACATGACAAAGCGGTTGCAACAGACGAAAAACACGGCGGCCAAAGACCCTATATAACAATTTTTCTGTAACTTTGCACTCAGTTTTCAGCGATGCTGACCATAGACAACAAACAAGCAAGAATGAACAAACAAACACCACATATCATCGACATCGCCAACGTGTCGAAACGTTTCGGCGAGAAGACCGCCCTCGGAGGCATCAACCTCTATGTGCGCAAGGGCGAATTCATGACCATCCTCGGCCCCTCGGGCTGCGGAAAGACCACCCTGCTCCGACTGCTCGCGGGATTTGAGACCGCCACCAGCGGCACCATCACTATCGGCGGACAGGACGTGACCGACGTTCCACCCTACCGCCGGCCGGTCAACACTGTGTTCCAGAAATACGCACTCTTCCCCCACCTCAACGTGTTCGACAACATCGCTTTCGGACTCAAGCTCAAGGGTATGGGCAAGGAGGAGATCACCCGCAAGGTGAAAAACGCCATGAAGATGGTGGACATGAGCGACTATGAATACCGTGACGTCAACTCGCTCTCCGGCGGACAGCAGCAGCGCATCGCCATCGCCCGCGCCATCGTCAACGAGCCTGAGGTGCTCCTGCTCGACGAGCCGCTCGCCGCCCTCGACCTGAAGATGCGCAAGGACATGCAGATAGAGCTGAAAGAGATGCACGACCGGCTGGGCATCACCTTCGTCTATGTCACCCACGACCAGGAAGAGGCGCTCACCCTGAGCGATACCATCGTGGTGATGAGTGCGGGAAAGATCCAGCAGATAGGTACGCCAACAGACATCTACAACGAGCCTGCCAACGAGTTTGTGGCCGACTTCATCGGCGAGAGCAACATCCTCAACGGCACGATGATAGACGACCGCCGCGTGGAGTTCTGCGGTCGCGAGTTTGACTGCGTGGACGAAGGCTTCGGACAACACACTCCCGTGGACGTGGTAATCCGCCCCGAGGACATCGAGGTGAGCGCAGACCCGGCACAAGGACAGCTCCAAGGCCGCATCACCTCGAGCATCTTCAAGGGTGTGCACTACGAGATGCGCGTGGAGAGCGGCGCCTATGAGTTTGTCATCCAAAACTACAAGCACTTCGGTGTGGGACAGGAAATCGGCATGAGCGTGGCACCCGAAGGCATACACATCATGCACAAGGAGCGCACCGAGAACCGCTTCAACGGCGTGATGCGCGACCGCGACGTGGTGGAGTTCCTCGGCTGTGAGTTCCGCTGCCTCCGCTCCAACTTCAAGGAGGGCGACGAGGTGACGGTCAAGATTCCGTTCGACGGCATCGAACTGACCGACAACGAGGAGGACGGCATGATCAACGGCGACGTGAACTTCATCCTCTACAAGGGCGACCACTACCATCTCACCGTAGGCACCGACTGGGGAGAGAACCTGTATGTCGACACCCAGGACGTGTGGGAAAACTCTGACCACGTGGGCATCAAGATTGCACCGACAGCCATCTCGCTGGAGCCAAGATTAAAAGAATAGACAAAACACTGTAAAGACATTGAAACAGACAAAGATAAGGAGACTGCTCTCCTCACGCAAGGCGTGGGCACTGCCCTACGCCGTGTTCGCCGCCATCTTCGTGGTGCTGCCACTGCTGCTCATCGTGGTCTACGCCTTCACCGACGAGAATGGAGCGTTCACCCTGCAAAACTTCCAGAAGTTCCTCGCCCATCCCGAGGCCATCAACACCTTCATCTACTCCATCGGCATCGCCATCATCAACACGGCGGTGTGCATCCTGCTGGGCTATCCCGCCGCCTATATCCTGGCGCGCATGAAGTCGGGCTATGCCCAGACAGTCATCATGCTCTTCATCCTGCCCATGTGGGTGAACATCCTCGTGCGCACACTCGCCACCGTGGCACTGTTCGACTTCTTCAACCTGCCCCTGGGCGAGGGAGCACTCATCTTCGGCATGGTCTACAACTTCATCCCCTTCATGATTTACCCCATCTACAACACCCTCTCGAAGATGGACCGCAGCTATATAGAGGCGGCACAGGACTTGGGCGCCACTCCCACACAGGTGTTCTTCAAGACCATCCTTCCGCTCTCCATGCCCGGCGTGGCGAGCGGCATCCTCATGGTGTTCATGCCCACCATCTCGACATTCGCCATCTCCGAACTGCTCACCATGAACAACATCAAGCTCTTCGGAACCGCCATCCAGGAGAACATCAACAACTCGATGTGGAACTATGGTGCCGCCTTGTCGCTCATCATGCTCTTCCTCATCGGCGCCACCACCCTCTTCGCCTCTGACGAGGGACACGAGGAGAAAGGAGGTATCGTATGATACGCAAAGTTCTCTGCCAAGGCTATCTATGGCTGCTCCTGCTGCTGCTCTACTCCCCCATCCTGATCATCGTCATCTGGTCGTTCACCGAGGCGAAGGTGATGGGCAACTGGACGGGCTTCTCCCTGCAACTCTACAAGAACCTCTTCGTGCAAGGCACCCACCACTCGCTGATGAACGCCCTGGTCAACACCCTCACCATCGCCCTCATCACCGCCACCGTGTCCACCCTGTTGGGCAGCATCTCTGCCATCGGCATCTACAACCTCCGGGGCAAGACACGGAAGGCCATCAGCTTTGTCAACGAGATACCTATCCTCAACGGCGATGTCATCATCGGCATCTCGCTGTTCCTGCTCTTCATCTCCCTGGGCATCCACCAGGGGTATATGACCGTGGTCTTGGCACACATCACATTCTGCGTGCCCTACGTCATCCTCAGCGTCATACCCCGACTCAAGCAGATGAACCCCAACCTCTATGAGGCGGCTCTCGACCTCGGTGCCACGCCCATGCAGGCACTGCGCAAGGTGATACTGCCGGAGATTCTGCCCGGCATGATATCGGGCTTCATGCTCTCCATCACCCTGTCCATCGACGACTTTGCCGTGACCATCTTCACCATCGGCAACGAGGGACTCGAGACGCTGTCGACCTTTATCTATGCCGACGCACGCAAAGGCGGACTCACTCCAGAACTGCGTCCGCTCTCCGCCATCATCTTCATCATCGTGCCGGTCATGCTCGTGGTCATCAACCGCCGCTCCGACCGGAAGAAGGAAGGAGGAAACAAGAAATGAACAACCCACTGAACATGAACATACGACGTATTCTGCGCACCGCCCTGCTGACGGTAGGCACTCTGTTGCTCTGCGCCTGCTACAACAAGGAACCACGGGAACAGATTCTCAAGGTATACAACTGGGCGGACTATATCGACGAGGACGCCCTCGCCAAATTCCCAGAATGGTATGAACAGCAGACGGGCGAGAAGGTGAGAGTCATCTACCAGACGTTCGACATTAATGAGGTGATGCTTACCAAGATAGAGCGTGGTCATGAGGACTTCGACGTGGTCTGTCCCTCGGAATACATCATCGAGCGCATGCTCCGCAAGAACCTGCTCCTGCCCATCGACACCGCCTTCGGAAAGACCCCCAACTATCTGCACAACGTGTCGCCATACATCCGCCACGAACTCGACAAGACGAGCACACAAGGCCGTCTCGCCGAACGCTATGCCGTGGGCTACATGTGGGGTACCTGCGGCATTCTCTACAACAAAAGCCGTGTGCCACGCGCCGACGCCCTCACCTGGGGCACGCTCTGGAACAAACGCTACGCCAAACAACTGCTCATGAAGGACAGTTACCGCGACTCCTATGGCACAGCCCTCATCTGGGCTCACCGGAAGGATTTGGCGGCAGGCAAGGTCAGCGTGGACCAACTGATGAACGACTACTCACCCAAAGCTGTGAAGACCGTAGAGCGGGAACTGAAGCTGCTGAAGCCCAACATCGAGGGATGGGAGGCCGACTTCGGCAAGGAGACCATGACCAAGGGCAAGGCTTCGCTCAACATGACCTGGAGCGGTGACGCTGTATGGGCAATTGACGAGGCTGCCGCCGTGGGTGTGGACTTGGGCTACGAGGTGCCACGCGAGGGTAGCAACGTGTGGTTTGACGGCTGGGTAATCCCGAAATATGCCAAGAACCGCAAGGCGGCAAGCTACTTCATCAACTATCTCTGCCGTCCCGACATCGCCATCGCCAACATGGAGACCACAGGCTACGTAAGTTCGGTAGCCACCCCCGAGGTGCTAGAAGCGATGACCGACCCGAAAGAAAAGAAGACAGTCAACGTGGCATACTTCTTCGGAGGCGACACCCGCAAGGCACATCTCAACCCCATCATGTATCCCGACAGCACTGTCATCGCCCGTTGCGCCATGATCCACGACGCCGGTGACCACACACCCGAAGTGCTCGACATGTGGTCGAAGGTGAAAGGTGACAACCTGGGCAGTGGCGTGGTCATCATCCTACTCGGCACCGTGGCCGTGCTCTCCCTGTTAGTGGGCTACCGCAAATACACCCGCTACAAGCACCAGCGCCTCTCACGACGCCACAGAAGACATCATGTCATCCGCTTGAAAAGGTAAGACTGTAGACAACTGAAAAAAACAAGATAAGGGTGCATTCGGGAATAAAAACAAATGAATTTGTTTTATATTCCACTCATTTGCACTATCTTTGCAAATAGATAGGCGGCGCTCGGCAAATTGAAAGCAAGCTTTCTTTGCGCTCGTTGGCACTATCTTTGCATCATATATAAAAAAGGTAATACCGTTATGAACTATTATATTTTTGTCAATAAGGAACAACAAGGTCCTTATTCTTTGGAAGAACTGCGTAGCCGACACATCGCCTCCGACACACTGGTTTGGAGGGAAGGTATGGAACAATGGATGCCGGCATGGCAGGTGGAAGATTTGCGCCCGCTTTTTGAAACCGCACAACAAGCACAAACCACTCCTCCGCCCGTACAACCCGCCTTTGCT
Organism: Prevotella sp.; assembly: GCA_050873125.1. Taxonomy (GTDB): domain Bacteria; phylum Bacteroidota; class Bacteroidia; order Bacteroidales; family Bacteroidaceae; genus Prevotella. Next base: position 4,273 of record JBNMIE010000027.1, on the reverse strand, counting down.
GGCAATACACAGCAAGGCGAAGGATTCGCACAGCAGAATCCCAACAACTACACACAACAACCGGAGACCCAACAGCCTCAGCCTAAACGCTCGGGCTGCAGCAAGGTGTTGCTCGGTGTGCTCGTGGTCATCGCCCTCATCCTGTTCACCCTCGCCGCCACCTGTCCGTCACGGCAAGATCATGAGGAAGCCGTGAAGAAGGAGGTGAGCCGCCTCATCGAGAAATCCACAGAGAACAGCGGTAATGATCTCTTCAGCACCTTCGGCAAGATGTTTGCCTCCGGACTGACCAATATCGCCGTGGAGCAGTTGCTCGACGTACACAACTACGTGCTGTGGTCTGTCGGTGAGGTACACTACGGCGGACATACCAAGAATGTGTCTTTCGGCATCTTCAACCACGTGTTCACCTTCGACGCAGACGACCTGGAGAGAGCCATGAAGGGCGATGTGAACATCCAGGAATCGGAAGAGAACTCCGACGACAACACGTCAACAGACGATACCAACTCCAGCACTGACGACAACAGCCAGGCTGAAGACACTACCTCATACAACTAACACGCAAGCCACTAACCAGCTACACGGACATGAAGAAAGACAATTTCGAATTGCTCAACCATATCAACAGCCCGGAGGATCTGAGGAAACTCTCGGTCGACCAACTGCCACAACTCTGCGACGAACTGCGCCGCGACATTGTGAACGAGTTGTCGGTCAACCCCGGGCACTTGGCGTCGAGCCTCGGCGTGGTGGAGATCACCGTCGCCCTGCACTATGTCTACGACACACCTGACGACAGACTGGTGTGGGACGTGGGGCACCAAGCCTACGGACACAAGATTCTCACAGGACGCCGCGACAAATTCTGCACCAACCGCAAACTGCACGGCATCCGTCCCTTCCCCTTCCCTGAGGAGAGCGAATACGACACGTTCACCTGCGGGCATGCCTCCAACTCCATCTCGGCGGCACTCGGCATGGCTGTGGCCGCCAAGAAGACCGGACACGCCAACCGCCATGTGGTGGCTATCATCGGTGACGGAGCCATGAGCGGCGGACTGGCGTTCGAGGGACTCAACAACGTGTCGCAGTCGCCCAACGACCTGCTCATCATCCTCAACGACAACAACATGAGCATTGACCGCGCCGTGGGCGGCATGGAGCAATATCTGCTCAACCTCGACACCAACGAGACCTACAACAAGATACGCTTCCGCGCCGCACAGTGGCTGCATGCCAAGGGACTGCTCAACGACAACCGCAAGAAGGGGCTCATCCGCCTCAACAATGCCATCAAGTCGGCACTGAGCCACCAGCAGAACGTGTTCGAAGGCATGAACATCCGCTACTTCGGACCTTTCAACGGCAACGATGTGCGTGAGGTCGTGAGACTGCTCCGGCAGTTGAAGAACATGACTGGTCCCAAGCTGCTCCATCTGCACACAGTCAAGGGCAAGGGCTACAAACCCGCCGAGGAGAGTGCCACCATCTGGCACGCACCCGGAAAGTTTGACCCCGAGACCGGAGAGCGCATCATCACCCATACTGCCAACGAGCCTTTGAAATATCAAGAGGTGTTCGGACAGACCCTGCTCGAACTGGCAAAGGAGAACCCGCGCATTGTGGGTGTCACGCCCGCCATGCCCACAGGCTGCTCGATGAACATCATGATGAAGGCCATGCCCGACCGCGTATTCGACGTGGGCATCGCCGAAGGTCATGCCGTCACCTTCTCGGGAGGCATGGCCAAAGACGGACTCCAGCCCTTCTGCAACATCTACAGCGCCTTCTCCCAGCGCGCCTACGACAACATCATCCACGACGCGGCGATTCTGAAGCTGCCCGTAGTGCTCTGTCTCGACCGTGCCGGACTGGTGGGCGAGGATGGTGCCACCCATCATGGCGCTTTCGACATGGCGTTTCTGCGCCCCATCCCCAACCTGACCATCGCCTCGCCGATGGACGAACACGAGTTGCGCCGACTGATGTACACCGCCCAACTGCCCGACAAAGGCACCTTCGTCATCCGCTATCCACGTGGCAAGGGTGTGCTCGCCGACTGGCACTGTCCGCTTGAAGAAGTGACTGTAGGCACAGGACGCAAACTGCATGACGGCACCGACGTGGCTGTACTGACCATCGGTCCTATCGGCAACAACGTGGAAACCGTCATCAAGCAACTCGAGGAGGAAGGCTCACCCGTGAGCGTAGCCCACTACGACATGCGCTTCCTCAAGCCTCTCGACGAGCGTATCCTCGAGGAAGTGGCACAGACCTGCAAGCGCATCATCACCGTGGAGGATGGCGTGCGCAACGGCGGACTCGGTTCGGCGGTGCTCGAGTGGATGAGCGACCACGGACATGACATCCCCATCAAGCGCATCGGACTGCCCGACGCCTTCGTGGAGCACGGCACCGTGGCGCAACTGCGCGAAATCGTAGGTATGGACAACGAAAATATAAAGAAAGCTATCACACAATGAAAATTATCATAGCCGGGGCTTATGCCATCGGCACCTATCTCGCCAGATTGCTGGCACGCAACAACCAGGACATTGTCCTGATGGACAGCGACGAGGACCGGTTGAGCAAAATCGGCAGCGAATGCGACCTGCTCACCATCGAAGCCTCGCCGTCAAGCATACACGCGCTGAAACAAGCCGGAGCGGAAAACGCCGACTTGTTCATCGCCGTCACACCCGACCAGAGCCTCAACATGACCTCGTGCGTGATTGCCAAGGGACTGGGTGCCAAGAAGACGGTTGCCAAAGTGGACAACTACGAATATATCGAGCCTTCACAAGCCGACTTCTTCAAAGGCATCGGCATCAGCGCACTCATCTATCCAGAGGACTTGGCTGCCAAGGACATCAACAACGGACTGAAGATGAGTTGGGTGCGCCAGCGTTGGGACGTGCACGACGGAGCACTCGTGATGCTCGGCATCAAGCTCCGCGAGTCGTGCGAAATCCTCAACCGACCGCTCAAGGAACTCTGCGGACCGCAGGATCCCTACCACGTGGTGGCCATCAAGCGAGGCACCGAGACCATCATCCCTGGCGGTAACGACGAACTGAAAGTATACGACATGGCCTACTTCATGACCACCCGCCAGTATATCCCCTACATCCGCAAGATTGTCGGCAAGGAGCATTATGTCGACGTGAAGAACGTGATGGTGATGGGAGCAGGCGAGACAGCGCTGAGAGCCGTGCAGACCATGCCAGAATACATGACGGTGAAAATCATCGAAAAAGACGAACGGCGCTGCGACTATCTGAGCGATGTCATCAACGACAGCCACGACGTGATGATCATCAACGGTGACGGACGCGACCTCGGACTGCTCCTCGAAGAGGGCATCCACAACACCCAGGCTTTCGTGGCGCTGACCGAGAATGCGGAGACCAACATTCTCGCCTGCCTCACCGCCAAGCGCATGGGTGTGCGCAAGACCGTGGCCATGGTCGAGAACGTGGACTACGTGAGCATGGCGGAGAGCCTCGACATCGGCACCATCATCAACAAGAAGGCCATCGCCGCCAGCTACATCTACCAGATGATGCTCGACGCCAATGTGGACAACGTGCGGTTCCTGATGACCGCCAACGCCGATGTGGCGGAGTTCATCCCTGTGGTCGGCTCGAAGGTGACTCTGAAGCCCGTGAAAGACCTCGGACTGCCAATCGGCATGACCATCGGTGGACTGGTGAGAGACGGCAAGGGAATGCTCGTGTCGGGTAACACCCAAATAGAACCAGGCGATTCCGTGACCGTCTTCTGTCACAATCTCAACATGAAAAAGATAGAGAAATTCTTCATATAACCCGCACTGCGAAAGATGTTCAACGAAAAAATCATACTGAAAGTCATCGGCTCACTGCTCGGCATCGAGGCGTCTTTCATGCTGTTGTGCCTGCTCATCTCGCTCTACTCTGGCGAGAACGACATGCTGGCCTTCCTCATCTCGCTGTTGGTGACAATGGGAGTGGCGGCATTGCTGCGCTTCATGGGACGCAATGCGGACAACACCATGGGACGGCGCGACGCCTATCTCGTGGTGACCTTGACGTGGACGTGCTTTACGCTCTTCGGCACCATGCCCTTTCTCATCAGCGGTTACATCGACAATTTCACCGATGCCTTCTTCGAGATGATGTCGGGCTTCACCACCACGGGAGCCACCATCATCGACGATGTGGAGCGGTTGCCCCACGGACTGTTGTTCTGGCGCTCGCTCTCCCAGTGGATTGGCGGACTGGGAATCGTG